>JAUXAL010000070.1 GCA_030619925.1 Phycisphaerae bacterium
GACACTTGGTGAAAACAAACCCAATTCAAACCCAAACAAAGCCAATTTCCAAAAAGCCCAAATGAATGTAAACTCACTTATAACAAAGGATTACAGAAAAAACGACGCTTTCGCAGTCCAAAAAAACAAACCCAATTCAAAGCCAATTTAAAAAGAGCCAAAATGGACGTAAACATCTATTCAACAAAGGATTATGAAAATGAACCACGCCTTCGGGCTCTGGGAAAACAAACCCAAACAAACCCAATTTTCAAATCGGAAGACAGAAGACAGACGACAGACGACAGACGACAGACGACAGAAGACAGAAGACAGACGACAGAAGACAGGAGACAGACGACAGAAGGCAGAGTACGGCCCTTCAGGCCTCGCAATCACCGCAAGGAATATCAAGTATCGAATAATGAAAGAGAATTGAAGTGAAAAGGTATAAGATGGGGCGTATAGCAGGTAGCGGGTGGATTTTCGTATTGTCCCGGTGTGCGGGGAGACAACGAATCATCTACTGTCGCGGGTTCATTACTATCACAGCCACATCGGTTAGTGTCTTTATGTCGCAGGCAGGTTTGACCGTTATGTCCCAGAGCAACGGATTTTCGTCATTACTTTTGCATTGGGCCACTGTCCCTGCAATCACAGGGGTACTCAGGAATCCGGGCTTTTTCTGGGCATATACAACGTCGCCGGTTCTGATTTTGTACTTCGTCGAGACCAGCCGGACGTTGGCGGAATTGTTGCCGTTGCCCTGCATTATTCTGTCCATGTTTAATTTTGCTATCTTTACCCCTATTCTGGATGTCGGGTCGGTAATCAACTTGACCAGGGCTGTGCGGGAGGCCACGTCGGATATGGTTCCGATGATACTGTTGTCGACCAAAACGAATTGGTCCTTAGCCAGGTCATCTTCTTGGCCACGGTTGATAATAAGCTCGCTGCGTGACTTGTCGATAGAGGCTGTAATGACATCGGCCAACACAAAATTCACGCCCTTCCAAACGGGTCTATCTTGCAGCCCCGATAGTTTTTCAACCTTTTGACGTTCTTGATTCAACCATTCTGTGACGTTGGCAAGATGGTTATGGAGCTTGTCGTATTTTCTGCGGCTAACGACGTCTGTGGGCGAGCGGCGTGCCGAAGCCGTCAATCGGGATGCGGAAAGCGAAATGTTTCTGCCGATACTTAAAGGCCAGCGAAAAATGCGGACAAAGGCGAACTGGAATTTATTTGTCAGATTTTTTGGTGCAAAGAGAAAAATAAGCCCGGCTAACATAAGCCAGGTAAATAACATTTGTCTGAGGACTTTGATCCGCTTCTTCTTCGCCATAATTGTGGTTTGTGGTCGCCGCGGCGCCCAGCCAGGGCGGCTTTGGCCCTCCGTCCCAAGGACGGGCGATTCGCTATCGGCGATTCACGGCCAACGAATCATTCCCATCCATGCTCGCTATGGTCCATTGTATCCTTCCATAACTCAAGATTTTCCAGATAGACGCTGGTGCCGCGAGCTACCGAGCTGAGAGGGTCGTCGACTCTTATGACTTTCAAGCCGGTCGCATTTGTTAATGCTGTATCCATTCCCCGCAGCAGTGAGCCACCACCGCAGATGTGTATGCCGTTGTCGATCAGGTCGGCAGACAATTCCGGCGCGGCCTTTTCCAGCGTTGCCGCAACCGTATCTATGATTATAGCGATTGGGCCGTGGAGGGCTTCGCGGATTTCCTCACTTGTTATGATAATTTTTCTCGGCATGCCGGAGATGGTATCTCTGCCGGCTATCTCCATTGTCAATTCCTCTTGCAGCGGGACGGCAGAGCCGATTTGTATCTTGACTTTTTCAGCTCTTGCCTCGCCGATGAGCAGGTTGTAGGTTTTCTTAAGATGGTTGATGACTGCTTCATCCATCTCGTCGCCGCCGACGCGGATTGATTCGGATGTGGCGATATCGGCCAGACTCATTATGGCTACTTCGGTGGTTCCTCCGCCGATATCGACAATCATTGAGGCGGTAGGCTCTGCGATTGGCAGTCCGGCTCCGATTCCCGCGGCCATTGGTTCATTAACCAGATAGACCTTGCGTGCACCTGCGCGTTCAGCGGTGGCTATGACCGCCTGGCGTTCAACATCGGTTATTCCGCTTGGCACAGCGATTACCACTCGAGGCTTTACAAGTCCGCCGCCGTGCGCTTTGCGGATAAAATAGGTCAGCATCGCCTCGGTGATTTCGAAGTTGCTGATTACGCCGTCTTTGAGAGGTCTTATTGCACTGATCGAGCCGGGTGTTTTGCCGAGCATTTCGCGCGCGACCACACCAACAGCTTCGCCGTTGTTCAGGACGGTGTTGGTTCCTTTACGAACGGCAACTACAGAGGGCTCATTAAGGACAATACCTTTGTCGCGGAGACTAACCAGGGTAGTACAAGTACCAAGGTCGATACCCATATCCATACTGAACCAACCTAAGATCGTGTTCGGCAGCATTTTCAACTCCTTTAGCGGTGTTCACTTATCGGGCGCCACCACCTTATTGTTCACTTGGGTTTCCGTCCCGATTGAGGTCATCGAGGCCGGGCCCCTTATCATAATATTTCGTTGCCCGGAAAATGCGGGTCAACGGGCATCCCAGCAAAACGCCGAAGCCGTCTGTAGTTCGGCTTTGCAAAAAAGCCACTTTAGGTAGATTTACCTTTTCACGCATGCCTGCAATGCGGTCGGTGTTTTGGCATTTTTATAGGAGCAGCCGGATTTATAAGTCCTTAAGCTGACTGATTTGGCCGCAACAATGACCATAACCATCTTATTAACAGTAACATAGGACAGTTTGTCATTCTTAGTGAAGCGAGAAATCTCTTGTCGGCACCGGGGTGCTGTTCTTTACTTGCAGGCCGGCTCCTTCGGCTTGGCCTGGGGATGACAGAAATAATCAGTCGGTTGACAAGGTCCGATATAAGAACATAAAGGAAGGGGTTCCCCAAACGCCCTTTCTCGCGTTTGGGGCCCCCGGATAAGTGCATAAAGTAGTATAAGTGACAGGTGCACTTATGGGGGCCCATTTCGTATCCCGCTATTGCCAGTTGTCAGGATAGTGGATGGATTCAGGCCGAATGTTGAATTTTCTGGACAGCCCTTCTACCAGTGCCTCTGTCCTTTTTATCTGGAAGTCGGTCGGTCGAGCCCCGTTAGTGATCTTCCCTTTTTGTATAATATTGCCCATTGTAGAATCTTGACTGTCGTCAGACAAGTTTCTAACGGGGCGAGTGACTTTGTCGTCGGCTATAACGCAGATGTAAATAGTCTGTTCGCTGCGGCGGGTTGGCGTCTTGCTCCGCACCAATTGTCCCCCACCGATAGTTCTCTGGCGGTCGCCGGTTTGCGACTGACCGCAATGGTACAATTGGTGCGGGGGGCATTGTCTTTGCCAAATTTCGGTTGGTAGTATTTGGCCGTCGTGGCCGATGCTGCCGTTGCAGACAACAAAATGGCATCTCGAATCTCGATTCTGGATTCTGGATTCTCGCTGAGTATCGGGAATGCGTCTGTTAGAGCCGCACGTTACCGCGTTGCCGGGCCGGCAGCGCCGGCCTTGATCATACCCGCCTCTTGTGCTTCGTAGCGAACTACTTCGCAGAGTAGCATCGGCGGGTTTGGTGGGGGCCCCGGTGCCGCTATAGTAAATCTCGATGTGGCTCCAGCGTCCCGGGTCTTGGGCGGCTCGGGAGAGGATGGATTTTTCGACGGGGTCGAGACGGTAATAGCGTGAAAGACAAAATGCACCAGCAGAGGGAGGATTATTGCCGAGAGCCTTTAAGATTATTGCGCCGACTGTGATTGAAACCAGCAGCGCTGCAAAAACTTTTGTCTGCCTTGAGCGAACTGACATAATTCACCCTCTACGTTCCTGTGTTCACTGCGGTATTTGCCCCGCACTCAGTGTCCGACTTAATATCGGCACTATCGGTCGTATAGAAAAGCTACTTTACGGCGGTTGTCTTTTCACACACCATATCTAAAGTATTTGTCGGCTGTGGAGTTTTTATGGGAGCCGTCAAGTTTTCCAGGTCCTATATAAGAGCGAAAGTGCTTGTGCACTTTCAATTAAGCCCCCGGAGACAATAGGGAGCATTTTTGTGCGTTTTTTGGATAAAAACGGGGCATAAAAAAATTTTCAAAAAATTTTATTTTTTTGTTGACGTAGGATTACAAATGTAATATTCTAATAGAAATTACATCTGTAATCTTAGGAGCTTTGCTTATGAAAAAACTGCCGAAGATATCTGAGTCGGAATGGCTGGTAATGCAGGCATTGTGGTCGAGAGGCCCCCTGACAGCGAATGAAGTGGTAGAAGAACTCGCGCCCAAGGCGAAATGGAAGCCGAAGACGGTCAAGACGCTGATAAACAGACTCGTGAAGAAAGGAGCGGTGAAGTTCAAGAAGGAAGGAAGGAAGTACAGGTACTATGCCGCCGTTAGCGAGGCTAAATGCGTCGGTACGGAGAGTCGGTCGTTTGTTCAGAGGGTTTACGGGGGGACAGCGAGGCCAATGCTGGCGGCATTTCTCGAGGATGCGGAGCTTTCGGCAGAGGATATCGCAGAGCTAAAGAAAATTCTTGAGCAAAAAGAAGGGGAATAAAGATGGAATCTCTCAATATACAGTTACAGCCGTTCTTTGAATGGCTCCTGCGAACGACGTTACAGGCCAGCGTGCTGATTGCTCTGATTCTGTTGGTTCAGTTAATGCTGCGGGGCAAGTTGGGGATACGCTGGTGTTACTGTCTCTGGCTTGTGTTATTGATACGCATGGCAATGCCGTGGGCGCCGCAGAGCCGTGTGAGCATGTTCAATCTGATACCGCAGTCGGTGCCGCAGCGATATACAAAATATGCCCCCGAAGAAGTCACATATAAGAGCACAGAGCCGAACGTGGTAGAAATGGGCAAAGGTGAATCAGCAGCGGTCTCAACGGCCAGGGTTTCGCAAGACACGTCGAAGACAGTACCTGCAACACCAGTGATACGCAGAGAAGCCGCAGACCAGTTAAAGCTAGGCCCTTTTGAAGTTGCTAACGTCCTGCCATTACTCTGGCTGACCGGGGCGCTGATTTTGGCCGTATATGTCTGCGCGGGTAACTTTAATCTCTGGAGGCTTGTTACGCGTGAACGTCCTTTGACCGACCAGGACATTCTCGATCTGCTGGAGGACTGCAAGTCGCAGATGGGCATCCGAACCATCATGGGTGTTGTAATAACGGACAAGGTCAAGAGCCCTGCACTTTTCGGTTTTATCCGGCCGCGCCTGCTATTGCCTGCGGGAATGATCGAGACCCTAAGCCGCGAAGAATTGCGATACGTGTTTCTGCACGAGTTAGCCCATCTAAAAAGGCACGATATTTACGTCGGGTACCTGTCCAGCCTGCTGCAGGTCCTGCACTGGTTCAACCCGCTTATCTGGCTGGCCTTTTATCGCATGCGGGCCGATAGGGAATTAGCCTGCGATGCCCTTGTACTGGCCCGCACACAAAGCGGCCAGGCGAAAGATTATGGGCGAACCATCGTTAGTCTTTTAGAGCGTTTTTCCCGCTCGCAGCGCTTGCCTGCGATGGCGGGAATCCTGGAAACCAAAACTCAATTGAAAAGGAGAATTAAAATGATTGCACGATTCAAAAAGAACTCGTATCAATGGTCACCTCTGGCTGTCATCTTGATTATCTTACTGGCTTGCGTCTCTTTGCTCGATGCCAGACGCACGAAGGCCTCAGAAACCTCGGCTGCACCGCCTGCCGGCGCGAATATCATCTGGGTGTCGAGCACGCGGGACTATGATGTCGATGGTGTCCAGGATGACCAGGCGTGGATAGACTGGCTTGTGGCTGAAGGGTACAATGTTGATGTCCGAATCGACTATTGGAAGGAGCTCGATGCCGCCAAAGTAGATGAGCTAAATGCCGCCGACCTGGTCATTATTAGCCGCTCCACCTATGACCACGACCATAGTGACGGTAATGAGCCGACCCTGTGGAATTCTGTAACAACGCCATTGATAACAATGAATAGTTGGCTCGTCAACAGTAACCGTTGGCGTTGGATAAATACCACTGATTGGGTTCGCAGAGATCACATAATGATGGCCTTGGATACAACCCATCCTGTGTTTGATGGTGTGACGTTCGAAACGGGCAACCTGGTGATTTTCTTGGACAATACCGTAGGTTCGGGCCAGGCGACATTCGTTGGCAGCATCGATGTCGGCAATGGTACGCTAATCGCGCAAACATTAGCCGACTTTACCTGGATTGCTGAATGGCCTGCTGGTGTAGAGTTCTATGCAGGCTCAGGCCACATTGCTGGCGGGCGACGGATGCTATTTACAGCCGGCACACAACAAAGAGATGGATCCCCTCCCACTCCGTGGGGAGCGTGGAACCTCACCGCCGAAGGTGAGAAGATGTTCCGCAACGCGATTAATTATATGCTGCCAGCCGCACCGATAGAGCCTCCAGTAGAGCCTCCTGCCGGAGCGAATATCATCTGGGTGACGAGCACGCGTGACTACGATCTCGATGGTGTCCAGGATGACCAGGGGTTCATAGACTGGCTTGTGGCTGAAGGGCACAATGTTGATGTCCGAATCGACTATTGGAAGGAGCTCGATGTCGCCAAGGTAGATGAGCTCAACGCTGCCGACCTGGTCATTATGAGCCGCTCTACCTATAGCCACGACCATAGTGACGGTAATGAGACGACCCTGTGGAATTCTGTAACAACGCCATTGATAACAATGAATAGTTGGGTCGTCCGAAGTAACCATTGGCATTGGATGGATACCACTGATGCGGTTTGGCGCGATCGCATAATGCTGGCCTTGTATACAACCCATCCTGTGTTTGATGGTGTGACGTTCGAAATGGGCAACCTGGTGACTTTCTTGGACAATACCGTAGGTTCGGGCCAGGCGACATTCGTTGGCAGCATCGATGTCGGCAATGGTACGCTAATCGCGCAAACATTAGACGACCACACCTGTATTGCTGAATGGTCTGCTGGTGTAGAGTTCTATGCAGGCTCAGGCCACATTGCCGGAGGGCGACGGATGCTGTTTACAGCCGGCACACAAGAAAGAGATGGACCCCCTCCCACTCCGTGGGGAGCGTGGAACCTCACCGCCGAAGGTGAGAAGATGTTCCGCAACGCGATCGCCTATATGCGCCCCGCAGCCCCGGAGGCCCCGGGCCCTGTGGCGCACTGGCAGCTTGATGAGGGTTCCGGAACCATAGCTGCTGACAGTTCAGGCAATGGGCTCGATGGCATGCTCGTGGGTGACCCACTGTGGGTGGCCGGGATAATAGGCGGTGCGCTGGAGTTCGATGGTGTAGATGATTACGTCAACATTGACGGCTGGAAAGGCATCTGTATTGACCCCGCTGACCCAAACAGTCTCCAGCCAGCATTCAGTATCAGTTGCTGGTTCAAGACCACCGGCAACGGCGAGTTGGTAACTTGGGGCACTGACAGTGGCGGTCAGCGACTCTCATACCGCATCAATAACGGTAGGATACGCACTGAGCATGGCAGTGGCAATTTGCAGGGCGACATCACCTGTAACGATGATGCATGGCACCATTTTGCGTTGACCGTTATGGAGGGCGCTGCGATCCTGACTCCAGAAACCTTAATCTGGTTGGACGGCGCGGTTGACGTTAGGGCTTCAACTGACGGTGACACGGATACCTACAATCTCACTCCCGGCGATGATGTCAGCATAGGCCGTCGCTCCGTGCGCGACGACAGGTATTTCCCTGGGACGATTGACGATGTCCGGATTTACGACTACGCTCTGTCGGAGGCTGAGATAGCCGCGCTTGCGAGCGGACAGTAACCGCACGTTGGGCGAAGTCGCCCTCTAATTTGTGCGTTGCCGGAGCCGTAAGGTTCCGGATTCAAAAGTTGTAAAATGGGCCCACGCCTGAGTTTTGTGGCGTGGGCCCCGTATTGCTAATAAGAACCGGGGCCTGCCGGGACGTGCTCTTTTGGAAATGGTTCCCTGGAGAGAGAGAAGGCGAGCTCTGGCGAATTTCTGGAGAAGGCGGCGAACCGCGAAAGCTCTGGGTAAAGAGCTTTGGCCACTTGCGCGTCCATCCGGACGGAGAGCGTATCGCTTTCAATTCCCGCTCGACAAGGAGCGAAGTCTGGGTGATGGAAAACTTCCTGCCGGCAGAGGGTAAATAACCCCCAAATAAATTTGAGATTGAAGAACTCTGTGATAAATCGCGGAAAAGAAAAAACCCGGCAATGAATGATTGTTCGCAGTTCATAGTTCATCGATGAACAAAAAACGATGAACAATTTACATTCGTTTATAGCGGGGTCCACCGCTGCCTTCCGGGACCGTCCACCTGATATTGTCGAACGGACACTTCCTCTGGCAGGTCTTGCAGTGCAGGCAGTTGGATGGATTGGCTGACTTGACTTCATCGCCGATGGTCTCATATACCCCAGCCGGACAGAAGGCGATGCAGGGGCTGTCGAACACCGGCGTGCATTTGGTCCTGCAAATATCAGCGTCCAGAATCGTCAGGTGTGACGGCTCCTCTTCGCGGTGCTCGGTTGCCGCCACTGCGGTGAAAGTGTCTTTGTCGAAATTATGGTTGGGCTTAAGCCGGTATCGAGCGACGGTCATCGCCTCGTAGTCTTTTTCAATCTTGAATTCCGGCAGCAGTCCCCCGAATACCGACAGCGGCATCCCCTGCAAAGGCCCGAACTTCGCAACGGTCTGGCGGAAGTTCTTTGCCGACTTCATTTCTTCGGCAACTTTCGACCGGTCAATCAACTCGGTATATCTTGATGCTGCCTGTTGGCCGTTGTTGAAAGTCTCAGCAATGGCCTTTGCTGCCTGCATCCCGGAGTTGATAGCGTTATGCAGGCCCTTGATTTTGAGCATATTTACAAAGCCGGCGCTGTCGCCCAAAATCATTACGTTGCCTTTGCCTATGCTGCCGGTTTCCGGCTCTCTCGGGATGGCGTAGTATCCGCCTTCGGGAATCATTTTTGCGCCGGCTTCGACGACGGTGCCGCCATCGATAAACTGCTTTACAAAGCGGTGGTTCTTGAAGTTCGTCAGGGCGTCCTGGACGTTAAAGTCGCAGTATTTCCAGTCGGCACCGACAATCATACCGACAGAAAGATGGTCCTGGACACCGGCATATACAATGCCGCCTCCGAACATTCCCGGCCCAATGACGGGCCTCCAGATAGGATAGCCCATAGCATGTACGACGCGGCCCGAGGTGAACTTGTTATATTGCTCAGGACTTACCTTTATAAGCTCTTTTACACCTACCGAATAGAGTTGGGGGCTTTGTCTTTGCAGGTTCGCTTTTTCTATGAATTTTTCCGTCAAAAGCCCGTCGCATCCTTCGGCAAGTACCACGAAATCGGCGTTTATGATTTCACCTTCGACGTAGTTGGGCTGTTTATTACCTTCCTTATCGAGACCCTGGTCAACGAGCTTGACACCTGTCGCCTTATTAGACGATTCGTCGAGAATGATATCTTCAGCCGCAAAGCCGGTCAGCACCTCGGCGCCGAGGTCTTTTGCAATCCGGCCCATCCATTTGGTGAGCTTACTTATCGATACAGAATAGTCCCCCTTGTGTATCATTTGGCCGAAGCCGAGGCGAAAGATTTCGGCAAGCTTGATTGCAAAGAAGATGTTAAACGCCAGCTTTTTGCCGAGTAGGAACATAATATCGTCTTTGTCAATCTTGCTTGCGAGCACCTCCTTGGCGGCATCGGTGTCCTGCCATCCCGGGGCGGCTGAATCCAGCAGCGTGTGCAGAGGCTCGGCTTCTAAAACCGCACCGGAAAGGTTGTGATTGCCTAAATCGGCCGATTTTTCCACGACGCAAACGTCAATTTCCGGCTTTGTAGTTCTCAGCTGTATCGCAGTTGCCAGGCCGGCCGGCCCTGCACCAACTACTAAAACCGATACTCTGTTGTAGTCTTTGTTGTTTGGCACTTTTTATTCCACCTCTAATTCGCATTGCTCATAAATCCGAATATCGAAATTCGAAATCCGAAACAAACTCAAAATTCAAATACCAAATGTTCAAAACGTCATTCACTTTTACGTAAAATTGCGCCAAAAATATTCATAAGCTCAGTGGCTTCTTTTTCCAACTCCTTTCCCTCATTTTCCAGCTGTGCATCATCCTGTACATCTACAAGCCTCAGCCAATATCGACTTTCCTTAGCCTCCTTTCGACATATCTTAATCCTCATAACAAAGTCTTTCTTGCTTAGCGACTCATTGGCTTCAATATAATTGGCCCCAATAGAACCAGAGGCTTTGATAAGCTGCTTGCTATCTTCAATATTGGCTATGGTTTTAGGCAATTTTTTTACAAAGGCTCTAACATTTTTCGCGAACGTAAGCGTGCGTTCTTCTAAATCGTACTGTTTTGAATTTTGGTCATTCGAATTTGTTTCGTATTTCGTGCTTCGGATTTCGGATTTTTTAACTTATGTTTCCTCCAATGCCTGCACCAGCTGAGGTATTGTGTCTTCCACTGTTCCTACGATATAGTAATCGCACTGCTTAAATATTGGTGCGTTTGGGTCGCTGTTGATGGCGACAATAGTCTCGGTGTTGGCAACTCCTATCATATGTTGAATGGCGCCGGATATGCCCAAAGCAACGTAAAGCTTCGGCCCAATAGAAGTGCCGGTTTGACCGACCTGATGCACCCGTTCAATAAAGCCCTGCTCGACCGCTGCGCGCGAAGCGCCCCTTTCGATCTGCGTGTCTAATTTTTTGCTTAAACCCTCACACAGTGTGCCTACGAGCCGTTCATAGTTGTCTCTGCTTTGCATACCCTTGCCGCCGCTGACAATTACCTCGGCACCGAAGTTCACATCGCCCGTGCCTAATTCCGTCTTTATAATTTCCAGACTGACATCGTTCTCGGAAAGCTGGACTTTGTGCTTGATGACTTTGCCTTTTCTCGACTTGTCGGGTGGTATTCTTTTCATAACGCCCGGCCTTGCGGTAGCCATCTGTGACTTTGAATTTTTCGTTCGGATGGTAGCCATGACGTTGCCGCCCAGGGCCGGGCGGGTCTGCAAGAGCAGAGCTATATCTCCTTTTCGTGCACTATCTCTGATATCCAGTCTGGTGCAGTCGGCAGTCAGTCCGCAACCGACCCTGTATGAAACCATCGGCGCGAGCATTCGGCCTTGCGGGGTTGCGGCATAAAGGACGATTTGCGGCCAGTATGTGCTTATCGCATCGGCAACGGATTTGCGGTAGGCGGTGGGGTCAAATACGTCCAGCAGCTTGTCCTCGATTACATAGACGTTGTCCGCACCGGCGGCGATTAATTCTTTTGCCATAGGCTCGACCTTGTAGCCGGCTAAGCATACACCTACTTTGGTTTCGAGGGAATCCGCAAGGTCGCGAGCCTTGCCGGTAAGCTCAAACGTCGCCGGATGTACAACGCCGTCGCTGTGTTCGGCTACGACCCAGACCTCACCCTTAAAGGTCGGCTCGGTCAACTTCAAACCGTTTATCATGTCCTCCAGCGCCTTCTTATGGAAATGCTCACCTGCAACATCAAGAATCTTTTTCTTGCTGGTATTATCAATCTGGCTAACCTTGGTGATGCCGAGTTCGCTGAGGGTGTCTGTTAAGATTTCGTAGTCCTCCTGCTCCTTTTTTATTCCCTCGAAGCTTCTGTTGAGCAGACTTGCTCGTTTGTTAGGCAAGAGATAGCGAGGCCTCTGGGCGTCAGCGTCCTGACCGGATTCACCATTGCCGCTCTCGAAGCTGTCAACGAGCGCTTTGGCCAATGATTTTACATCGCTGAGCTGCCGGCATTTTCTTGTGCTCTTGCCCGGCGGGAAAACCCGTATTACGCTGGTCTTTGAACCGCTAACGCCGATGTGAGTGGCTTTGATGTCGGCGCTGGCCCAGCGAATAACTTGGGTTTCGTTTGCCCATCGGGTTTTCGCAAATGTCGCAAACAGAGGATACTCATACTTGGCGACTGTTATTACGGCCGGTAGTTTCTTGGCGGCAACTACCTGGCTGCCTCCGCTGATAATGCGTGTAAATTCAAAGCGATTATTTTTGTATTCGGCATCGGTGGCATAAGCTATACAGGGCAGAGACAGCTCCTCGGCCATTTGCGGGGGCACCTGGGCGGTGTCACCGTCCACCGATTGCATTCCGGAGACTACGTAGTAATCATTGTTGTTTTTCAGGATTTCTTTGACTATTTTTCTGACGGCAAACGCCAGGGGGTTTGCCGTTGCCACGGTGTCCGCTCCACCCAGGGCCCTATCGGTCAGCAGCACCACTTTGTCGGCACATCTGCTCAGGCTGTATCGCAGGACCTCTTCGGCCATCGGCGGTCCCATAGTCAAGGCAATGATTTTGCCGCCCTGGTCGGCGCTGATCTTTTTCATATAGTTTGCAAAAGCCAATGCCTGAGCGTCCAGTTCGTTGATTACGCTGGCCAGCCGGGTTCGGATGAGTGTGCCGGTCTCGGGGTCGAACGCATTGTCGGTGATTTGCGATACGTCGGGAACCTGTTTTACCAAAACTATGTAGTTACTCATGTTTCGTATCTCGTATAGCGTACTTAGTTTTAACTTGATTCAGAACTCAACACTAAAAACTTAAAGCTGCGACTATCCTGCTGCCGAGGCTGCCTATGCAGAGCAGACAATCATAGGGTAACAAAGACCAAAATTATATCATTGTCTTGAGATTTTTTCAAATAATATAAATTTGCTTTTTTGTGTTTTGAGCCGTTATCTGCGCGGGAAAAAACAGCCTTCGCGGTCAAAAAGTTTGATTTAGCGCTTGTTTTGAGCTGTGAAATAATGTCTAATTACGGCTTTGGTTGTTAGAGAAGTGAAATGTAAGTAAGGATAGCTTGTTTTTATTGAGGTGAGCTGGAATGGCAGATTTGAAAGCGTTAGCGGATGCAGTTATAAGAGGCGACCAAAGCGCTGCGGTAGAAATTACGAAGGCGGCTCTTGAAGAGGGCACAGCGGCCAAAAGTGTTCTCGATGACGGATTGATTGCAGGTATGGACATTGTTGGCGCTCGTTTCAAGAAGAATGAGGTTTACATACCTGAGGTACTTATTGCTGCGCGGGCAATGAAAATGGCGATGGAAATTCTTGAGCCGGAACTGGTTAAGGCCGGCGTGCAGCCGGTCGGGAAGTTCCTAATAGGAACCGTGCAGGGTGATTTACACGATATTGGCAAAAATTTAGTGGCAATGATGCTCAAAGGAGCGGGCTTTGAGGTTATTGACCTCGGCGTAGATGTCAGGCCTGAGAAGTTTGTTGAACAGGCGAAGTCTACGGGCGTCCAGTTGGTTGGCATAAGCGCACTTTTGACTACAACAATGCCCGGTATGGAAAAAGCCATAAAAGCCCTGAAGGATGCCGGGGTTTCAGCTAAGATTATGATAGGTGGCGCACCGGTAACCCAGGGTTACGCGGACAAAATCGGTGCAGATGGCTATGCGGCCGACGCCGCTTCGGCAGTCGATATTGCCAAAACCCTCGTCGCCTAAAGAATAAACTCAAAACTCAAAACTCAAAACTAAATTACGGAGCCTGCCCTGCCTGTCCCGAGTTCATCGAGGGGAGCGAAGTCGAAGGGCTATCAGCTATTTTTCCCTTGCCTTTTCACTTCTTTTGTGTGCCTCGCCTGCCCCTTAGGGGCCAGCTTGTCCTGTGGGCACGGCGCAACAAAACTTGCAAAAAAAGCGACATTAACGGCTACATATTTGCAGCTTCGTCCATATCGCCAAATACTTCGCGCTGGCCGGGCTTTTCAAGTTTCAACGTTTCCAAGTTCCCAGCCTTGCGCAGTTTAGTAAGAGCAGCCAAGAGTTGGCTTCTATGAACGTAATGGCCGGTTGCATTCAGGAACTCCTTTTCAAGCTCACGCATAAGCTCAGGCTCATGCGCAAAACTGTCATTTCCCTTTTTGTGAGTTTTACCAATCTTGAGGTAACAAGCCTCCAATACCTTGCTATCATCAAGTGACATGATTCCCTCAAGGCTTTCGGAAACTTTGCGAGCTGTACTTCCCAGCCGAGGCCATTTTCCCATCTTTCGCTGCGTTCGCATGTAATGTAGAATGTCCTCGGGGGGGTCACAACGTTCAGTAAGATCGTTGAAAGCATCTGTTAAGTCCCTCAAATCTTTGGGACGTTCCTCATAAGGGTCGATGGCCAAACATCTGTCAAGATAAAGAGTAACTAAAACTTCGCGATCCGCAGGATTCAAGCGGATGGATTTTTTCTTTTCCATAAAATAAAATTCTCCATAATTAGAGCAGGTAAGATTAGTTCTGAAAACAACCTGCTAATTTTTCTAAATTAAGGTATGCACTTTGCATGCCTTCTAGTTCGCGAGCCGCAAAAATGGTATATTGTCTTCTCCTTTCTCCGTCGACCGCATTGGCTCGCATATACCAATCGCCAGGTTCACTCTTTGTCGCAGTTGGTCTTCCCGAATACCGGTCAGCTTAACTGCTTGTTGCCATGTTAGATGTTTTTGATGGATTGCACTCTCCAATTTCTGCTCAAATCTCGTAGCCCTATCTTTCTTTACGTGGCCTGGTTCTTCTCTCCGCCATCCACGTTTGGAGAATTCGATCCACAACTGTTTGGCTTGATGCTCAGATAATATTCCCTCAGCTTCGGCGCGATATATCATGGCTGCCAAGGAGATGCCAAATCGCTCTTTAAACTGAACAAGTCGCACCATCGATTTACCATAGAACGCAGACCGAAGCATATGTTTTGTTAATAAAAAATAAGATGCAAACTCAAAGGCACGCTTCTCCAACAATTTATGATTCGATTGTTTTGAATCGGCGTAATCACGGAATAGAACATGACCAAGCTCATGCGCAGCATTCATACGGGAGCGATCATTCGGTACGTTACTATTTAGCACAACGACATCTTCTTCACCCAGGCGGGCGGCCATCGCATCAATAGCCAACTCAGTCGGCATTTCCATTACGCGAATACCAGCCATTTCCATCACTTCTACAACACTTGTGATCGGATCACTTTCTTTAAGCTTAAGATGTTTTCGTACGGCAGCTGCTACTTCTGCGCCAGTTTCATCCGCAGCAATTTTGAAATTCTGTTTACGTCGTATAGAATTAAATTCTTCGTCGAGTCGTCTATAAGCCCCCAGCCATTGTTGTGCAACTGCTTCAAACTGTGTCAGCTCACGAACTCCGATTTTTGATTTCTTGTTTCGATAATGTATGCCGGTTAGCATAGGCCCCTTTTCCAAGAACCAGTTGATTGGGCGCTGGTATACATCCGCAAGAGCAGCTAGAATATCAAGAGGTGCCTGATGTTTTCCGGCTTCGTAATTCGTCAATGTTACATGAGAAATAGTGATGTTCTTATGCAGTAATGTCACAACGTGACGCGTTGAAATACCAATCGCTTCTCTAGCCTGCTTGAGCTTCAAACCTAGTTCTGAGTATTTTCTCTGGTTACTCACACCTATGTTCCTTTCTTAAATGTTAAGTCATCTTTACATATTACACCAACAAAAGCAACTCTCTTAACAAATAATTTTTCGTATTTTAAAAAAAAATTGGCGTTTTGTCGCAGTAGCGCACCCCACAACGATTAAAATCCTCGATATTGGCCTCAAAAACAACGATTTCGATAGTTTCCTTCGGTTACAATTGGGGTAAACATGGTGGTTTAACCATAGAAAATTTTATGCCAAAGGGGGCATTTCATTCGATATTTAGGATTGGAGAGTAGCAATTTAACAGCGTTTTTCGGTGAAATCTGCGAAATCTGCCTGCCCCGTGAGATAGTGAAACGTTATCTCACTATAAAATCTGTGGTGGAATATTATTGAATACTCTGCGTTCTCAGCGATCTCTGCGGTGAATTCTTTTTATTCGTTTTCTTTTGCCTTTTGTTCAAAAATATGTTATAATACGCAAATGTTAGCCAGAAGGCTAACGCAAACCGCTAGAAAGCGAAGTAACACGCTAGTAGGCCCAGCCTTGCACCGTTAGAGTGCCGCTTGCCCCCGAGTCTTCTCATCGTGGGGTTTACTCTAATGGGGTCAATAATCAATCAGAAAGGGAATACCGCCTCGATGTCAGACTTAGAGTTTATCCCCAAGAGTTTACCCCCGATGTTAGCTCACTTGCTTTTCTGTCGGGGGCGATACGCTGTACGAAAGATTACGTACGAATTTATCAGCAAAATTATGCAAAACAAACCCAATGTCAAATAGGTAAAAATTAACTTAAGCTCTTACATGACAAGTAAATACGAGAAAATGGACATTTGGTGGATTGGGAAAAACAAACCCAATTCAAACCCAATTAAAGCCAAAACAAAGCCAATTCAAAGCCAATTCGTCGAAAGGGCAAAATTGATGCAAAGTGTGCAAATACAAAGGATTATGAAGAAAAATGCGGCTATAGGCTCCAAAGAAACAAACCCAAACAAAGCCACTCTGTGGCTCTCAAAAAACGCTGTTTTTTTTGCGCGAGATATGGTAGAATGGACACTTGGTGATAGTGGGAAAAAAGGCAAATTGGGATGCTCGATGCTGGATACTCGATTTAATCCCATTGCTAACGACGAGCATCGAGAATCGGGTATCGAGAATCGAGTTTCAATTATGCGACGGATAAAGAGTCAAAATTTGGCGCAACTGTTGCTGCAGCTTCGATTTACGCCCGTAAAGAAGCGTCGAAAGCAGCTCGATGCCGCCGAAAAACTCTTTGCGATTATCGATAAGGACAAGGAATATCCTTTCGAGTTTGTGTGCTTTCGTATCACGGGTTTTCACCTTAAGAGCGCGGCCGAGGCCGAGCTTATAAAAGGCGATGAGCTGTTAGAGGACCTGCGGATCTTCATATCCAAGCTGAGCGGCCAACTCGCTCGTCCCGTCGTCGAGCAAAGCCAAAAAGTTTACACCATCGAAGAACTCGCAGCGGCGTTCGACGTTTCAACAAAAACAATTTATCGCTGGCGAACGCGAGGTCTGATTGCGCGCAAATTTATTTGTGATGACGGCATAAGACGTTTCGGCTTTTTCCAGTCAACGGTGGACAAATTCCTCAAGGCAAATCCAAGCCTTATCGTTAAAGCCAAAAGCTTTGTGCGGCTGACAGACAAGCAAAAACAACAGATTATAAGGCAGGCTACTAAGCTTGCCGCCGGCACGAACCTGTCTCGCTACCAGATCATAGACCGAATAGCAGCCAAGATCGGCAAGTGTCACGAAACCGTCAGATACACGCTGCAAAATTACGAAAAGGTCAATCCCGACAAGCCTATTTTTAACAAGCCCGCCGGCGTAGTTGACCCAGCGCAGGCGGCTGAAATCTATAATCTGTTCAAACAAGGCTGTCATGTCAAAGACTTGATGAAGCGCTTCAATCGGAGTAAAAGTTCGATATATCGAATTATAAATAGACAAAGGGCAAAGGCGCTTCTGGCCAGAAAAATTGAATTCATCGCCAGCGACGAATTTCTTGAAAAACATGCCGGAGAGAAGATTTTAGGAAAGCCGGTCAGCGGTGCAGAGCCGACCGCTCGTAAGAGCGTTGGACCATTCGAATTAGCCGTTGGTTCCCTGCCGGAGTATTTGCGGACATTGAAAGATGTCCCTGTGCTCAATAGAGAACGTGAAGTCGAGTTGTTCCGCAGATATAATTACTTGAAATATTCAGCTTGGCAAACCCGTGCCGGCATGAGACCAACTCGTGTCTCGAGCGCAAGACTAAGCCAGATAGAAGACTATTTGGCCGAGGCAGAGGAGGTAAAAAGAAAGATAATTGAAGCGAACTTGCGACTTGTGGTCAGCGTTGCACGCAAACATACCACCAGCGGGGTGAATTTGCTCGATTTGGTCAGTGAGGGTAACATCTCGCTGATGCGGGCGGTTGAGAAGTTCGATTATACGAGGGGCTTTCGATTTGCCACCTATGCTTCGTGGGCCATAGCCAAAGACTACGCCCGCAAGATACCCGCACAGACCACCCGGCTGGACAAGGCAACGGCTGCTTCTCTGGCAAAGATATATCGCGACTTGAGAAGCAAAGATACGGCGGATTTCGCAGCCATCGAACGGGCACACCAAAACCTGACACAGGTTATCAAAAACAATCTCACCGAACGCGAGCAGTATATAATCTTAAATCGTTTCGGGCTCGTCGGCCCACCAATAAAAAAGGAAACAAAGACCTTAAAGCAAATCGGCGAAGAACTCGGCTTGAGTAAGGAGAGAGTCCGCCAGCTCGAGCTGATTGCCCTGCAAAAACTAAGACAATCTCTCAGCGTGGAAGAATTTGAGCTTCTAACCGGCTGATTTTCCGCAGCTCCCGCTAATTCGAGAGACGAGAGATTTGGCAGCGAATCACTATCGGGGAATTCTGCAACAACCCGCTCGATGTTTTCCAGCTCTGCTTCAACCAGTTCACGCACTTCGGCCATACAGTCGGATTCCTTCGCGATAAACTAATCTATTGAATTTGGTATCACTTGAGAGGTCTATCAGGTCGACAGGTTTGGACAAGCTAAAAAGCAGCTCTCCGTAAAAGCTGAAGAATTTCTCGGGTGCAATACCTTCGACAGCGAGATCGATATCGTTCACTTCCATTTTTGGGTCAGCGCTTGAACCAAAGAGCAGAATTCCCCCGACATCATATCGACGAGCAATGTCTACGATTGTTGCTTTATCCTGTTTTGAAATCATAACTTTATTATATGAGACAATATCGCATCCGTCAAAAAGAACTCTTCCTGTCTAATTTTCCGCAGGTGGATTCTTGCCGGCCAGTTCTGCGATTTCAAGCCGTATCTGCTTTAATTCTTTGAGCACATGAAGTTCAATATTTGTGTCCCAGTACAATAATTTCGCCACGAGGGGGATGTGGGCGCCGGAAAGTGTCAGGACAGCACAGAAAATCATGGTATTGGTGCCAAGTTTTCCTGCTAAGCCGGCGATAAGGCCCGCCAGTCCCACAAGTTCGAATGTCACTCCCATAGCGATACCTCCCCAAATGATGTTCTTAGCTGTTTTCAATTTCTCGTCAAACATTTGCACAGTCTCCTTTTGCAGGTTTTCGGCTTTATTCGATTCTCGATTCTGGATGCTCGATGCTCGATTCTTGTCATTGCGAGGGGACCCCGCTTCGCGGGAACCAGGCCCGAAGGGCCGTACTCTGCCTTCTGTCGTCTGTCGTCTGTCTTCTGTCTTCTGTCTTCTGTCTTCTGTCTCCTGTCTTCTGTCGTCTGTCTTCCGATTTGAAAATTGGGTTTGTTTGGGTTTGCTTTCATTGACTCCGAATGCACAATATATTTTCATATACCTCTGTGTAATAGATGTTTACGTCCATTTTGGCTTTTCAATAATTGGGTTTGAATTGGCTTTGTTTTTGTGGAGCCCTTAGCCGCAATTTTCTTCATAATCCTTTGTAAATACACACTTTGCATCAATTTTACCCTCTGGGAAATTGGCTTTGTTTGGGTTTGAATTGGGTTTGTTTTCACCAAGTGTCCAATCGCTTATATTTTTATAATTCGTTGTATTATATGGATTTATGTTCATTTGACTTTTTTGGAAATTGGCTTTGTTTTGCATAAAATAGTCAAACTTTTCGTCGATTTCTCCGCTATTTCGGCCTGATATGACAAAAAAGCCCTGTTTTCCGGCGTTTTGTAGAACGATGGCGATTTGGGTAACCTCCTGATGTCTGTTATCTGAAGTCTGTTATCTACGAACAACGAACTACGAACTATGAACTATGAACCATCCATAGTTAGATACATTATACCATAAAAGAGATTAGATTTCAAGTAAATTTAAACCACGGATTACACGGATTCCTGAGCCACAGAGAGCACAGAGAACGATACACTACGGAGCCACGACCGTGAGGGAAAGGTTTGAGCCACGAAAAGGCACAAAAAGCACGAAAAAAAGATTAGACACGGATTAACACGAAGTTTTTTTAGACAGGATTGACACTGATAGTTCAATAGTAAGTAACCGCGGATTAGCACGGATTCAAGCAAGAAATCTAGTATGATTCACCGGGTCATACCGTTTCCAAATCAGCGCAAAAATTGGCAAAGAGCTGCGCTCAGCCACGTTTTTTTACATATGAGAGGTGCCAATTTTGGCATAACAAAAGGGGTGACTACGCCAAGATGACAAATGAAGAAACTAAGGTTATTTTAACCATCCAAAATCAGCTTTGGTATAATACTGCGGTTCGAACTTGCGATGCCATTTAAGGTTCCACAAATCCTGTAGCAGTATCTTTTGAGACGATCCGTCCAGAAAAGAGCCGTTTATCGCCCCCCTGTGCCGGTCAAGGCAGTACCGCCATATTTGACAGCCTGGTGCGTTTAACGGAATGTCGGAAAAAAGTCTCAAAGGCTTAGGTGGAATGGGTTCCGTATGGAGTGGCCAGGCGGCTGACAAAGCACTGTCTAATAAAACCGGAATATCATCAGCGCCTTTCACAGCAACGCTCCCCCAGTACTTTTCGGGGTCGCGACTGACGGGGTCCTGGCGTATTCCACGGTTGGTTGACCATGCGTTATTTCCATAGCTGCCCCAGTATCCTTTCCCTCTGCCCCCATACTCATGTGCCTCCCCACGGACACCCCAGACAGTATCAACACTGCCACGGTACTCAACAGTAACGGTGTCTTGACTCGACTTTGTTGCTACCGGACAGCAACGGATTTTATCTATATCTGCATAATATGGACGCAGTATTGCCATCCAGTCTCCCTGGTACATCTCACTTCTCCACATCTTGGCGTCATATTCGGCGGCGTACAGCGCTGTTGCAGTGCCCCATTGCTTCAGGTTAGACCGACAAACAATTGCTTTTGCCTGTTTCCTTACCCGCTGCAGCGCCGGCATCAATATCGCCATCAACAATGCGATGATAGCAATCACCACCAGAAGTTCTATTAACGTAAAGCCCGTTTGCTTCTTCATGACGATGCTCCAATTTATTATGAGGCAGAGCTGAAAGTCTAAGAATATATATACCCCAACTGAAGCTATAAAGTAAGGAAAAACATCGAGCTTTATACACGTCTCTTAACACTATGCTCTGTTGAAAAGGTTGGATTTTCTGGTGGAAGTTAGCCGATTTATGATATATGAAAACGAAAAGAAAAATGACCAAATCGCCAGTAGCACTGGCCAAAGTAGCGTTGCGCACAGCCAAAGACTCTCTGCCGGC
>JAUXAL010000035.1 GCA_030619925.1 Phycisphaerae bacterium
TATATCGGGAAGGCCAAGGCGGCAGGCCAAAAATGCTCGGAGGCGTGGTTTTCTCCACGTTGAGAACGTTTTTGGCTGACAACGCAGGCATCGGGCTTTGCAGCCGGCCGCAATAGAGCGGGTTATTTGGATAGGCTCTTAATCTTGTTTATTTGCAAGCTGTCGTACACATTCCGTGGAGAAAAACTCAAGAGTTATCCAAGAATCCCTCTCAGCAACTATTCTTCGGTCTTCACACAGCCGGCTCATCCCACCCAAGCTGAGCGGTGCGATAGTGGCCGAAGGTAAGTCACCTTTTCTGCTCGAGAGATGGACCCAGGTCCCGGATTTGTTTTCCCACATCTCGATGGGCTGATAACCGCCGCTCCAGTTTGCACCTATGATGTCTATATCGCCGTCGTTTCCAATATCCGCTGCGCGGATGAAGTGTGACCCTCTGGAAGATATGGTCTGCTTTCTCCAGGATGAACCGTTTGCGCGATTTATATAAACAGCTACTTCGTCGGGGTCGGCCCCCTGGTGCATTTCCGCTGACACCACATCTATTGCGCCATCGCCGTTAAGATCGGCGGTTACCAATCCGTGAATAACGCATTCGACCGGTTCGGCGATGATATGTTCAGCCCAATTTTCCTTCTTGGGGTCGGACGGTGCTTCGAACCAGGACATCTTGTAAAAGTTCCCCTTCAGTTCGGATGGGGAAAGAACTACGTCCGGCAGGGCGTCACCGTTGATGTCGGCTATCTGTACCGTTGCACTTGGATGCCAGTGGGCAAACCGATGTGCAGTCCAGGGACCGTTGACTATATCTTGGGTATTTTCAAACCAGATGCCGCCGATAACGATGTCGAGGTCGGCGTCCTTATCGATATCGCCCAGAGCGATGCTTTCTCCATGAGGACAATCGATGACCCTTTCAGTCCAGGTGTCGGTTCCATCCGCCGTAAGGCGTCCTGTGGACTGACGCCATATATGGATTTTGTTGCCTGCTTTATGGCCGAACTCGGACTGATCTCGCGTGATAATGTCCAAGTCTCCATCACCGTCCAGGTCGCCAAGCTCTATATCATGGGTCGGGTGATTGGCAATCTTATGTGCTTTCCAAATCTTCTTAGCCGGATCATCATGAGGTCGTGGGTTTTCGTACCATATCAAACCTCCCATGACAACGTCCAAATCACCATCGCCATCCACGTCCCCGAGTTCTCCATCAACGGTTTTGTATCCGCCTTCAGCGATGATGGCTTTGGACCAGGTTGGATACGAATACCATACCAGAGGACCCTTACGCCCCCCAATAATGATGTCTAAGAATCCGTCGCCGTTGATATCTCCGACTATCTTCGCCCAGGGGTCTTTCGGCCCTTCGCTGTCTATAACCACATGACGAAACGGTATATCAGCGGCCATCGAAAATGAGGAGCTCTCCGTAAGGAGTCCTTCGGACAACAACAGTAAGACCCCAATTCCTGCTGCGATTTTATGGGTTAACCCGACGTGGGTTGGGCGGGTTAATGTTGGATTCATTTTTTGCGCCCCTTTCCATTATCATTACGCCATAAGTGAAGGAATTTGTAATTGTCCCAGGCAACACTGACAATATCCAGATCGCCGTCATTATCCATATCTGCTACCCTGGCGCCGAGATGGCTTTCTTTGCCGCGGTCGGCAAAGTGCTCGGTGAAGTTTCCTTTACTATCGTTTTCAAAGATTTGCAGTCGGAATTTACCCTTGGGGCCTTTGTGTTCGCATGTAATGATGTCGAGGTCACCATCTCTGTCCATATCGGCCACATCCAGATTATTAAGGGAGTATTCCGTAACAACGATATGTTTTTTCCAGGTCTGGCTCTTTGGATAACGGGGTTGCTCGAACCAATACAGACTGGCGTCGGGGTCGGGGCCGGGATACCGTTCCTCGGAGACCACGACATCAAGACGTGAATCACCATTTATTTCGGCAATAACGATACGGTCGGGTGCAAAAGCGGTTTGGCTAACAAGATGGCCTTTCCAGTCGGCACTGCCGTTGCCGGGGTTTTCATACCATATCACCATAAAGGTTTCTCCCTCTTTTTTACCGGTTGCGATGTCAATGTCGCCATCGCCATCAATGTCACCCACACCGATACCTTCGTCCATAGTTTCGGAGGCGATTCTGGTTTTAGGCCAGTTTCCGTTCTCGGGATTGCCAGGAATCTGGAAATAGTAGATGCCATCGCCGCAGGCGAGTATGATTTCAGGTTTCCCTCCCGGTATGATTTGCCCTAACATATAGCCCTGACCATTGACATGACCGGTTTTGGGTAATGTGCCGATTTTTTTCGCTTTCCAGGAATTGCCCGGTCTGTCTTCGGCTTCGAGCCAATATACATCCGGCAGGGCTTCGGCGATAGCATCAGCAAAAGAATCACCATCAACATCGACAACGAGCATAGCGTCCACATTGATACTGAAGGTGATGCGCTGCCATCTGCCGCTCATATTGCCGCCGGGATTACGGTAGAAATAACGCCCGGCGATAATGTCCTTGTATCCGTCACCGGTGACATCCGCCATAGCCAGTCCGAAGTACTTTAGCCAATTCGGCTCATCCCAGTCACCCCATTTGCCTCGCTTATTATCAACCTCGATATAGGTCCAATCATCCAAGATAGGTTTATTCCAGTTTGGATCCGCTCCGGCTTCAGGTTCATTGTATTTTACCATTAAAACCATACCGGGCCACTGGACCTCAATACCGTGGTGCGTAGTCGTGCTGTGAGAGTATAGAGTATTCGTACCGGACTTGATTAGATTCAGCGGGACGTCGAACTCGTCATAGCTTAAATCATGGTTTTTACCGACCCTGGTGACAACCTTTTTGTCGTTTATTCCGATTTCATCCGCTGCCACTCCGTTCCATGTGGCCATAATGATTTTCGCGGCAACGGCCTTGCTTAAGTCATCATCTATATCGGTTTTACACTTGTGCGTATTGCCCACGCGAGTTGACCACCTCTTGGGAACGTCATACGGCTTGTACATCCTGACCGTTCTGTCGCGAACAAGATGGATATCTTCCACGGGTGATGTCATATAACACATTCCGGCAGCATCAACGATTCGAGCCATTATCTTGATGGGCCGGTCCTGAGTGGGTACCCAGGAATTGTCCCATATCACTTCGTAGGGCTTTTTGGCAGCAGTGCCAATATGACTTTTTATTTCGTTGTATAGATAACGATAGTGCCACTGATGATAATTCCCATCGCCTTCCCAGTTGAAATCTTCATAGAAACCGATGAAATCAACCTGCTTAATCGGATTAGGACCTGTGGCCCTGGCTTCGAGAACGGGTGAGTCTCCGATAGTCGAACCGCAAGATGGTTTTGTAATCGTGCCGGCCGGATGGGGCCTGGAACTGTTATAGTAAATCCTGAACGTTACGCCGTAAAGAATCCACTGGGGCCACCGCCCGCCCAATGATGTGCCTGGGCTGCATGTAAATTCAAACGTGTTATTTCCCTGCCGCAAATACTCCGTAGGAATCCGGACGCAAGGATAGCGCATATACTGGTATTCCGAATTCGGCGGACCTTGCCCTGCCTTGCCTGGAATAAGGGATGATTCAGGAATGGGTATCCAGGGATTTGCATTAATACGGATTTTTTTGTCCACAGTTCCGCCGTGGCATAGCAGCATTTCGATGTACGCTTCGACTTTGTCGGCTCGTTGGCGAAGGTCATCGATGCGAATGGTGTTTACGGAATTGGGCAGAAATTCTTTTGCCCCTTCGGCTGTTGCCTCCGGACCGGTTACACGCTGCCATTTTCCATCAGGCCGCCACTTATATTCGCGAAAAACATCTCCGGGTTCAGGCTCTGCCCAAGCCATAGAAGCCATCCACAAAAGTATGATAATTATTAAAATTCGCTTCATTTGTAATCCTTTCTTATGCGAATCAAACATTGGGACCTTCTATCCTGCTCATAATAACCTCCTATTTTGCCTGCCTGATACAATCTCGTATAAGTCTGGACATTGCCGGGCCGTCCGTGCCTTTGGCCCGCAATTCTTTGGCTCCCTTTTTGTTCATCAAGTCGACAACGCTTTGTGCAAGTCTAAGGTTCTCCACAGACAGCTTCATAAAATCTATCGGGTCATCCCGATAGGGGAACAGATCCAGGCCGAACCAGCCGTCGTATGCCATCTGGTCGAGAACATAGATAATACTCACCAGGCGAATGAAGTTAGCACAGCCGGGCGGAATATCGCAGTCGGCCTGCTGGTCGTTATCGTCGAAATGCGTGTGGAACAGCTTTTTCGCCCGAAGGACCAGCGAGAACATATCCTCGACATTTTCCTTGGCAATCAAGCTGTGGCCGACATCGATGTTAATTCCGAAGTTCGGGTCATCAACCTCCTGAACGATGCTCAGTGCAGCGGCGGTCGTCCCCATCATGATCCAGGAGCGGGGCTCGAATGGTTTGGGTTCTATGCATATTCTTGTGGTGTAGTCGTTCTTATGAAGATAATTGAGAATCTGACGCACAGAATCCACATAACGGTCATAAAGAGCAACATAGTCCGTTTGCAGAGGAAAATCGTTGCCATCGGTCGCGGGCCAGAGCACACTGATAGGCACATTGAACCTGGCGCCCATATCCAGTGCCCATTTGACCCGGTCAATTGCAGCAGAGCGTACCTTTGTATCGGTGTCACCGAGAGCGCCGAACTTGTATTGCCGCTCCGTCCAGGTGTGGCCGCAAAGCTGAACCATCTGAAGATCGTAGTCACTGAGCACTTTTTCAATCTCGTCGGCATTCTTCTCGTCGATCTCCGTTGGGACGTGAAGCTCAATGCCGTCAATGCCTTCTGTTTCGCCAACCTTCTTGATTCTGTCGATAACTCCGACTTCTTCTCCGAAACCATTTACGTTAAAGCGGTCGCGCAGATTTGTCATCCCCCATATACCCATGCATATCTTGTTCATTTTGGTCTCCTCATATATTCAAATTAGGAGCTTGTAAATGCTTTCAAATCAGGATGGACAGCGCGTTGACGGTCCTGATTACAAAACCTCTCTATCTCATCCAGCGTCACTAATGATGTCGCGCCTTCCTTCGCAGCGACCAGCGCGCCTAATACATTGCCGAACTCACATGCCTCTGCGACCGACGCCCCTTGTAAAAGTTTATGCACGAACCCCGCTGAAAAGGCATCTCCGGAGCCGAGTGAATCCACGAGCGACACTTTATATCCTGGAACATAGACTTCTTGACCATTGTCTGAAAACGCAAAAGCCCCGCTTTCGCCGAGGGTCACCAGACAATATTTAAGAGACCATTTACTTGATACTTCTTGGCAGAATTCCGGAAGACTTCGGTGTGCGATGCCCAGCATGTCGCCAAGCTGGTGAGCCTCCTCTTCGTTCAATTTGAGAACATCTGCTTTCTGAAGTGAGGACGTCACAGTCTCTAAATTATAGCACTCTTTTCGCAGGTTTATATCCAGAAATTTGAGGCTCTTATTCGAGTTTTCCAGAAGCTGCTCAATGGTCTTGCGTGCTTTTCCGGATCTTTGGGACAAAGTTCCAAAGCACAGGCAATCGGCCGCTAATGCAACCTCAAGCAGCTCATCAGTCAGTTCAATCTGGTCATACGCAACCTTTGGCGTGATGAAGTAGTCCGGGTTGTTCTGTTCGTCGAAACTGACCTCAACCGTACCTGTGAGTAGTTTTTCATCCCACTGGATAAACCTCGTATCCAAACCCAGTCGAACGATTTGGTCGTGTGCTTTGTGGCCGAGCTCATCCCGGCCGAGCCGGCTTATCATAAGACCCATATCGCCGAGCGAATTCGCCCGGTAGGCGAAATTAAACGGGGCCCCGCCGAGGACCGTACACGAAGGTAGTATATCCCAGAGTACTTCACCGAAGGCAAGTATCGTCTTTTTCATCATTTACTTTGGCGCCTTTTCCCAACGATATTTCTGATAGCCTCCAGAGTCACCTGGACGTTCGGCGGGTCGCCGAGTTCGGAGACCACAAGGTCTGCCTCTGTAAAATCCTCATCTTTTGTGTAGCCGTTTGTTGTGATAACGCAATACATGCCTGCGGCTTTCGCCGCGAGCAGACCATTACGGTTGTCTTCTATCACAACACACTCGGATGGTTCAAGCCTCAGTCTCTCTGAAGCCAGGTTGTATATTTCAGGGTCGGGTTTTTTCTTTGACACAACATCTCCGGCTAAAATCGCACTGAAGCGAGCCTTTCGTTTGGAACCGAGCAGCTTCTCTGCTACGAGATTGACAGCCCGCTCGTGGGAGGTAGAGCAAACGGCCAAAGTGACATCCGCGGCAATAGCCTCGTCTACAAGTCTTGCCACGCCGGGACGCAAAGGTAGTTCTCCTGATTCAATGATTTGTATAAAGAAGTCCGTTTTGAGTTTATGCAGCTCTTTGATAAAGGCGTCCTTATCCTCAACGTCGCCGGGCCAACCATGGCTGTCGAAGTAGTGTCTCATGCGTTCTTTGCCGCCGGAAACTTCTAACAGTTTTCCGTACAGTTCAACACCCCACTCTGTCGCGCATCCTTTTTTCTCAAATGCCTTGTTGAAAGCAACTCTGTGCCCATCCCGTTCGGTATCAGCCAGAACGCCGTCACAATCGAAAATAATGGCTTTCATTACAGCCTCCTTTGTTTCATCTGTGGCAGGCCAGCAGCGCGGGCCATGATCCCGTTTTTATGTCTTGTTTCACCTGCGGCATGACGATTGCTTTGGGCATTGCGTATTCTCCTCTGCCTGCACTTATGTTTGCCTGCGCAGGTAAACGCAGGCATGGGTGTCAGGCCTTTCCTGCGCTGCCGAACAGCTTCATTTTCTCAATAATGCCCGCTTTAAGCTTATTGAACTGAGCATCAATGACTTTCAGCGGGTTGTACTGCGTGTTGTGCGCCTCGTGGTAAGCGACAAATCCGTCGATGAACGCATACTTGAGCTGAGTCGATATGTTTACCTTCGCACAACCAAGCGAAATACACTTCTTGAATACGTTATCTGCAAGCCCTGTCCCACCGTGCAGAGCTATAGGGACAGCCGTCTTTGTTGCGATTTCTTCGAGCCGGTCGTAAGCAATCCTGGGTTCGCCCTTATAAACTCCGTGAGCGGTCCCAATGGCAGGCGCGAAACAGTCCGGCTTGACTTCCGCACAAAACCTGATTGCTTGTTCAGAGTCAGCCAGATGGGCCTGCTGCTCCTTTACGTGGATGTCGTCCTCCACACCCACGATAGCTCCGATCTCGGCTTCAACAGTAACATCTTTGGGTCGTGCCATTTGCACGACCTGCCGACTTAATACAAGGTTCTCCTCAAATGGCTTTGCAGAGGCATCAATCATAACCGAGGTCCATCCCGAGTCGATGCACTCTTTGATAAGGTCTAAGTCCTTGCAGTGGTCAAGGTGCAGAGCAATCGGGCCGGACTTCGGCGGGCTTGATGAGCCGACAAGCTGTCTCACCCAGGAGATGATGGCCGCGGCGCCCCAGAAGATAACCGTCTTGGCTGATGTTTGAATTATCACCGGAGCGTTTGCTTCCTGTGCAGCCTGGACGACGGCCTTGGCGGAATTGTAGTCAAGGATATTAAAGGCACCGACAGCGTAGCCCTCAGTGGCGGCCTTACTCAGCATAGCTTTCATATTCTCAAGTGGCATCGTTTTTCCTCCCGTCTGATATAACTAAAAACTCAAAATTCTTGCAGCCAAACTCCTACGCCGGGAGCATCATAGCTATATGGTTTTCCCAGAATGTCGATATCACTGTCGCCATCGAGGTCACCAAGTTTAGATTCATGGTTGGCCTTGCCGATGTCAATAACATCCTTAGTGAAGTTTCCTTTGCTGTTTCCCCAATAGACCCTTGTCTTTGCCTTTGCTCCAGCCCCCGGCCTGCCCATCTCAGCGACAAAAATATCCAGGTGTCCATCATTGTTTATGTCACGTACCGCAAGGCTGTGTCCATGAATAATTTTTTCATGCAATTGGTGAGCAACCCATGAGCCATTCTTCCACTGATACCATTTCAACGGTCCGTCGGCGTCTCCGGGAACTATGACCACTTCCGGCCTGCCGCCGGCAACTATCTGACCGGCCGCACTGCGGGTGAACTCTCTGCCCTTACCGCCATCGATCACATTTTCCTTGAATGTCGTGGCGTTCTCGTGCTTGAACCAGCGGCCGGCACCGATAATGTCGGTCTTGCCGTCAAGATCAATATCTGCCGCTGCTAATCCCTCGTATTTGCCAGTGGCCTTAAAGATTACATTTCGATCCCATTCTCTGCTAACTCTGGGATTATTTGGAATTTCAATTAGCAGTAGATGTCCGGCCCCTTGGTTCCACGATACAAGTTCCGTTTTGCCGTCACCGTCGAAATCACCGAATATTTGGTCGTGGTGCTTATTCTTGTATGAATTCTTGATGATGTAACGCTTCCAGGGAGTGTCCTTCTTGAAATTCGGATAGGGATTTTCCCACCACCAAATCTGGTTGCTGCGGGAATCTCCTCCGAAAACAATATCCAGATCACCGTCGCTGTCGATGTCGAAGTAATCACCGCCGGCCTCGATTCGTAAATATGTATTGTCGATTACAAACCTGGCCCAATTGCCGTCGCCTTGGTATTTGTACCAGACCACCGAGGGAGTTTTCGTTCGTTCCGTGATAACGAAATCATCCGTCCGGTCCTTGTCGATATCAAGTACAAGACTTGCCGTTTGTTGGCTACCTGCATTAGGCTGCGGGATATTTCCCCTTTCGGTCGAATAGTACGTCCACGAAGCTCGTCCTGCCCCAACGGCATTTCCTGCTATCCATATTGCAGCGGCTATTGCCCGGACGATCATTTTCCTATCCATCTTGTACGCTCCTTTCCTGAACACAAACAACAAAACAACTGCACCGAGGTCCCTTGCTATTGACTTAACGCACTAACATACCTTCTGAAAATCTCACTTTCAAGCTTTTTAACATTTTCCCATGGAAAATAGCTCTTTGTCCTAAGTATCGGAGGGTTCGAGGGTTATAGCACTAAGTTTTATGGATTTAATGTAAAGGCCACAGGAAAGAACCGAACTGGATTAATTTTACCTAACCCAAATATATCCTCCGCAAAGTTAACAAAAACATTTCTTCTAACTATCAGTATATATTATAATGCCTCGACAAGAAGTCTTTTGTGTGCGTAATCGCGGTTTTCTTGTTTGTTAATCGAGAGAAACCAAAAAATGTCGCAGAAAACTGAATCGAAAAATGTATCCAGGCGGGCAAAGGAGAATTTATCTAAGATGAAGCATATTTTATCGCAGCACCTTGGGAAAAGGAGCAGCCTGATACCATTTCTTCAAGATATACAGAAAGAATTTGGATATTTATCGACCAAAGCTATAGACGAGCTGAGCCGGTCGACTGATATATCTGCAAACGAGATATACGGCGTTGCCACGTTTTATACGCAGTTTCGTTTTAGCCCGCCGGGCGAACACACTGTCCGAGTCTGTCAAGGAACAGCTTGCCATGTACGACGTGGCCGTCAGATACTTAATGAAGTAGAGCAACAGTTAAAAATTAAGGCCGGCCAAACAACCGAAGACCGTAAGTTTGATCTGGAACGGGTAGCTTGTCTGGGCTGCTGTGCGCTGGCGCCGGTTGTCGTAGTGGATGATAAGGTTCACGCCCGAATGACCGCAAAGAAGATTTCATCCGTACTTTCGCAATATAAGGGGAGGCAAACCAGGAAAAAATGACATCATTGCAAGAAGCCTTCACCAAAGCTCGAATTCAGTGGGATAAGCTACAAGACAGCAAGGTCCCTATCTTCTTTGTTGGGGCGGCCACGTGCGGCCGTGCTGCTGGTGCTTCAGAAATGCTGGAGCGACTTCGCGGCTATATCAAGGCCAAAAGTGTAGATGCTCTGGTTATTGAAGTGGGCTGTTTAGGCCTGTGCTATCTGGAGCCGCTGGTGATTGTGCACAAGCCCGGCGCACCTCGCGTATGCTACGGGAATGTAGGGCCGGATGAGATAATTGCTATTCTGGAAAATCACGTTCTCGGTAACGACCCGTGCGCTCAATGGGCACTGGGGAAGGTGACTGCGGGAGAATTGGAGGGCATCGGTGATTTCAACGAGCATCCGATGTTGCGACGGCAGGTACGGCGCATCCTGCGTAACTGTGGACTAATTGACCCGGAAAACTCGTATCACTACCTGGCCCGCGATGGCTACCGTGGATTTCTAAAGGCCCTGGAAATAGGGCCCGGCAAGACTCTCGAAGAGGTAAAAGCATCAGGATTGAGAGGACGCGGAGGTGCGGGGTTCCCCACATGGCGTAAGTGGCAGTTCTGTCGTAATGCCCCCGGCGAAACAAAATACTTGATCTGCAATGCAGATGAGGGCGACCCAGGGGCGTTTATGAATCGTTCGCTGATTGAGGGTGACCCGCACGCCGTGCTGGAGGGTGTGCTGATTGCAGGCTTCACGCTGGGTGCCTCGCAAGGTTATATTTATTGCCGAGCTGAATACCCGTTGGCCATACATCGATTAGAACTCGCTATCGGTCAGATGCGCGAGCTGGGTCTGTTAGGCGAAAACATACAAGCCTCAGGGTTTTCTTTTGATCTGACTATTAAGAAGGGAGCAGGGGCGTTTGTGTGTGGTGAAGAGACGGCATTGATAGCCTCGATAGAAGGGGGGCGAGGAATGCCGCGTCCTCGGCCGCCATTTCCTGCCGAAAGTGGTTTATGGGGCAAGCCGACAGTTATTCAAAATGTGGAATCACTCGGCAATCTGCCGTTGATTCTTAACAACGGGGCCAAGTGGTATGCTCAATACGGCAGTGAGTCCAGCAAGGGAACAAAAACTTTCGCGTTGGCCGGTAAGGTCGAGAGGACAGGTCTAGTTGAAGTGCCGCTGGGTATTACGCTGAAAGATGTAATTTATGATATCGGCGGAGGTATTCCATCAGATAAAGTGCTCAAGGCTGTCCAGACCGGTGGGCCTTCGGGCGGCTGCATCCCCGCTGAAAAAATGGACCTGACGGTTGACTATGAATCGCTCACCGAAGCGGGCAGCATTATGGGCTCCGGTGGTATGATTGTGCTCGACGAAGATAACTGCATGGTTGATATCGCAAAATACTTTCTATCGTTCACGCAGGAAGAATCCTGCGGCAAATGTCCGCCGTGCCGCGTCGGAACACGGGCGATGCTGAGCATCTTAGAACGCATCTCAGCCGGAGAAGGTGAAATGGCCGACCTTGATAAGCTTGAAACAATCGCGCAGACAGTCAAAGATGGTTCGTTGTGCGGACTCGGCCAAACTGCACCCAACCCGGTATTAACGACTTTGCGATACTTCCGCAAAGAGTATGAAGACCACATTGAAAAATGCCGGTGTCCTGCATTTGTCTGCAGCCAGATGATTAGCTATCACATTGACCGTGACAGGTGCACGGGGTGCGGTGCATGTGCACGGATCTGCCCTGTTAAGGCCATCAGCGGCGAGGCGAAAAAACCACACGTTATTGACCAGCATGTGTGCATTCACTGCGGCGCATGTCTGAGCACATGTCCGGATGTCTATGCCGCCGTCTACCGTCGTAGCGGCGAACTCACCAGGTACGAGGCACGTAGAGAAAAGAGGGACAAGACTAACTAAGCAAAGGAATCGGTTGAAGTGAAGCTGACCATTGACAGAAAAGCAGTAACCGCCAAGAAAGACGAAACCGTTTTGCAATGTGCTCTGCGGCATGATATCTCGATTCCCCATCTCTGTACGCACTCGCATTTGTCGCCATTTGGCGCTTGTCGGCTGTGCGTGGTCGAAATCGAAGATATGCCCGGATATCCGACTTCGTGCACAACACCAGCGGCTGAAGCAATGGTGGTGCGAACGGACACGGCGGCTCTGCAAAACTTGCGCCGAAATATTCTTGCTCTTATGATGCTTGAACACCCAAGCGCGTGCCTCATCTGTGGCAGGCGTGATCTTTGTGAAGAATATCGGCCTGTTGCCGAAAAAGCCGGGCGTACCACGGGCTGTCATACTTGTAACAACAAAAACGTCTGCGAAGTACGTACTTTGGCTGAGGAGCTGGGGTTTTGCGACTTGCCGATTCCGCCGTCTTATCACCATCGACCGGTTGACCGGTCAAATCCATTTATTGACCGCGACCTCAACCTTTGCATTCTTTGCGGACGCTGTGTACGCATTTGCAAGCATCAGCACGGCACAGCGACTATCGACTTTGTCGACCGAAGCAGTAAAACACATATCAGCCAGGCGTTTGATCGCTCTCTGCTCGATGCCGGATGCCGCTTCTGTGGTTCATGTGTTGACGTTTGTCCGACCGGTACACTCGCTGACCGCTATGCAAAGTGGTATCCCAAGCCCGACACGATTACAAAATCAACCTGCATCTTCTGCGAACAGGCCTGTGCACTGAAGCTCGAAGCCAACAAGGGAGAACTGGTTACAGCGAGAGCGGTTAATGAGGACATCCCCATTTGTGTGCTTGGCCGATTCGCTATCCCTGAATTTTTGAACAGTACTGACCGGTTGCGTATGCCGTATGTGCGGGTAGGCAAGGTATTACGCGAAACACAATGGAAAGAAGCTCTCAAAACAACAGCTGCAAAACTAAAGGAATTTATCGGCGATGGTTTTATGCTGGTTTGCGATACTACGAGCACCCTTGAGGATAGGTTCGTCTTTAAGAAGTTCACGCGTAAGGTAATGAAATCGAAGAACTATATCGAGATTGAGCCTAATTACCGGGGTATTTCGCTTAGTTCCCTTCCGAAAGGCACAAAAGCGGTGCTGCTGACCGGCAAATTTGTTCCTTCGAGCCAGCTTAATGGGCTGGAGTTGCTCATTGTGCAGGACTGTTTCGGCACCAACGTAAGCCAACGTGCCGATGTTGTGCTTCCGGCAGCCATTTTCGCCGAGGTTAATGGGACAATCCTTGATGGCTCCGGTCAAAAAAGGCCCCTGCATAAGGCGTGCGACCCACCGGGCCAGGCAAAGGCTGAATGGTGGATTATCAGCAAGCTGGCCCAGGCAATGGGGGCCAAAGGTTTTGCATACAGGTCAGCCGGTGCGATTTCAAAGGAACTGGGAATCTCAAAAGCCAAATTGTGGGTCAAGAGAGACCAGGCACCTGAGGCGGCTCAGGATCTGGAACGACGGCGAACATTTTTCCGCGGACATCGCATCTGCGAAAAAGTCTTTGCTTTACGGGAGTTGCCGATTCGTGATTCCTCCGTACCATCAAGAGCGGTAAGCAAAAGAACAGATGGGTTCCAAATTCTTGAAAAATACGAAATTGCTCCAAACGTCCACGAAATTGTTATCCAAGCGCCGAATGTCGCAAAAAAAGCCCAGCCCGGTCAGTTTGTTATTGTGATGGTCGATGAAAAATCAGAACGAGTGCCCTTTACGTTGTGCGACTGGGATGCTGAAAAGGGAACGATCACCTTAATAGTGCTGGAAGTGGGGCAATCCAGCCGAAAGCTCGTGCTCCTCGAAGCTGGAGATAGAATAGACCACATGGTAGGACCGCTGGGGATTCCGCTGGAAATCAAGCAATACGGTACTGTGGTCTTAACTGGCGGATGCTACGGAATCGGAGCGATTCTACGGATTGCTGCTGCGCTAAGAGAAGCCGGCAACCATGTTATCGTTATCGTTGAAGGGCGCAGCCATTATAAGCACTATTACAAGGAAAAACTCGAGACTGTTTGCGATGAGCTGATCCAGACAACTATTGACGGCTCTCTGGGCATCAGGGGACATGCTGTTGATGTAGTTGGACAAAAACTGAAAGACGGCGAGAAAATCGATTGTGTGGTCGCGGTCGGATGTCTATTTATGATGATGCTCACAACGAGGGAAACCAAGCCATACGGCGTAAAAACATTGGTGGCACTGAATCCAATCATGCTGGACGGGACCGGCATGTGCGGAGCGTGCCGTGTGACAGTTGATAAAGAAATGAAATTCGCCTGCGTGGATGGTCCTTTCTTCGATGCCCATCTGGTCGATTGGGATGAGCTACGGGACCGCCGTGTCGCATACAGTGCCGAAGAGATACACCTGGTTGGGCGCACTGAGTCTGTGGCACCATACCCGGGACACGGCGATAATTGCAGGTGCTTGCGTTGATATAAAGAATGAAAGCAACAAATGGCTAAGGAAAAGATACCAAGGCAGCCAATGCCGGAGCAGGCCCCCGAAGACCGGGCCAGAAACTTCGAGGAGGTGCCGTACGGCTACAGCGAAGAGACGGCTATCCTGGAAGCAAGCCGTTGTCTTAAGTGCAAAAAGCCGCGCTGCGTGGCTGGCTGTCCCGTCAATATTGATATACCTGGTTTCATTGCACTCGTGCAGGAAGGCAAGTTTCTTGAGGCAGCCAGAAAAGTCAAGGAACAAAATGCCCTGCCCGCCGTTTGTGGACGTGTATGTCCCCAGGAAGATCAGTGCGAGAAACTGTGCGTCCTGGGCGTCAAGGACGAGCCGGTAGCCGTGGGCAGACTGGAACGGTTCGTCGCTGATTATGAGCGCAACAGTGGTAATATCAAGCTGCCCCAAATCCCTCCAAAAACCGGCAAAAAGGTTGCATGTGTGGGTGGTGGGCCTGCAGGGCTGACTGTCGCCGGCGATTTGATTAAACTCGGCCACGAGGTCACTGTCTTCGAAGCACTTCAGGAACCGGGCGGTGTACTGACTTATGGCATTCCTGAGTTTCGTCTGCCAAAAGCAACAGTAAAAGCGGAAGTAAGCTACCTCAAAAAGCTCGGTGTCAATTTCATAATGGACTTTGTCGTTGGCCGCAACAGCACCGTCCGGGAACTGATGGATGAAGAAGACTTCGACGCTGTATTCATCGGCAGCGGGGCAGGTCTGCCGTCATTCATGAGAATTCCCGGCGAGAACCTGGTCGGCGTTTACTCAGCCAATGAATATCTGACTCGCTCAAATCTGATGAAGGCATATTTGTTTCCGAAGTATGATACACCACCGATAAGACGCGAACGTGTCGCTGTTATCGGCGGCGGCAACGTGGCTATGGACTCGGCACGAACGGCACTGCGGCTGGGAGCCGATGTGACCATTGTCTATCGCCGGGCACGGGAACAAATGCCTGCCCGAGCTGAGGAAATCCACCATGCCGAGGAAGAGGGTGTCAAGCTCAAGCTACTAAATAATCCCGTTCGAATCATCGGTGACGGTCATCATCACGTTGTGGCGATGCAATGCATCAGAATGGAACTCGGCGAACCTGATGATTCCGGACGACGAAGACCTGTTCGAATCGAAGGCTCAGAGTTTACTATGGAGCTCGATACAGTTATTGTAGCCATCGGTAATAAACCCAACCCTCTCATACCGCAAACAATGCCGGAGCTCGAAATCACCGACTGGGGTACAGTTGTTGTCGATGAAAATACCATGCAAACCTCGATTGCCGGTGTGTATGCCGGGGGTGACATTGTCTCAGGCGCAGCAACAGTTATTCTCGCAATGGGCCAAGGCAGAATCGCAGCACGATCCATACATGAATATTTGACGGGAGAAAATTTTCCCAAAGTGTAGTCTGTCTAAAGTAAATTCAAGTCGTTATTTGCCGGTCTCCCCGGGCTGGTTTGGCGATTGGCATTTTCTGCCGCAGCACCTGTCGCAAGCACAGCAACCGGTGTTATTATTTTGACGCGCCGGCGGCTGGGACGGTGTTTCCCTGCCATTGTCGAAGGATATATTCAATGATATCGGTTCTGCTGATAATGCCGACCACTTTGCCATTTGATGTGACAGGGACCCTTCTAAGAAAGTAATTCATCAAACAGTCACAGACATCCGGCAGAGTTTCGTTCTCATCAAAGTGCACTGCAGGTTGTGTCATAAAACTACTAACCGTCTCATTCTTCTGGTCTTCATGGGCATAGAATAATCTTAGTACGTCTTTTTCTGTAAGAATCCCCACCAAAGTCATATCATCTTCGACCACGGGGATACCGGTAATGTCGTTTTTTGCCAGAAGTTCTAAGGCTTCAAAAATAGGAGTGTCTTTTCTTACGGTAATTACTTCCTTGGTCATAATGTCTTTTGCTTTGAGCATCGCAACCCCTTTTTACCAATTTATTTTGTGGATACCGGAGCATTTTGGAAAAGTAGCAAGAAGCTTCGGCGGCAGTTTAATTCTCTGACGGCAGATAGTTTGGAATTTCATAACTTTATCTATGTTAAGTTTCGCACTTTTTATTAAGGAAAACCTTATGAAACAAGCAGTTACACGCCATTTTGTATTTTATGCATGTTCGGTAAAAACCTCGAACTTGCCAAAAATAATCCGACCGTTGTGAAATCGGCTCTTCCGTGCAAATTACCCAAATTGACACATTGTTAAAAGTGCGAAAGTTAACAATAACATTCCCTCCTGAATTTCTGAGTAGACGGACGTGTGGCGCCATAAGTTGGTTTATTGGAAATTATGAAGTCTCCGCCATAGCCGGTTATAAAATATGTTAAATGTATAGTGGGTGCTATCAGTTTTAAATCTACTTCATAACTCTCAAACATGCTAAAGTCCGAAGATTTAACAAAGAAACAATTAGTATCGGTCATTGCAACTAGACGGTATCCTTTTTTTCTCTCCGCCAGTTTAACTAATGAAAGAGCTGAACAGCCAAAATAGTTTCCTTTTTCAGCTATGAGGTCCATATGAACAGGTATAGTAGGGTTATACTCGCAAGCGATTACCTTAGGCCTCAATTCTGTTAAGCTCTCAAAAATATAGTAATCATCCCCATCTATATCTATAGATAAGAAATCTATATCATCGGACACTCCTTCCCGCCTTAGGATATTTTCAATAGTATTATGTCCCTTATAACTTATGAATGCTTTAATGCAACGAACGTCATACCCTTTGACATTTTCTACCAAGGATAAATATTTCTCATCATCAGGTTCAATGAGAATTGCTTCCCATCCTTTAGTCCATAGGTTTGCAGTATTTGATAGATGGAAGCCATCCCAAGCACCAAACTCAATACATATTTTAGATGAGGTACCGATAATCTTGAATATTTGCTCGATTATGCCATCCTCTCCAAACTGAGAGTAAACATTGTAACGATAATCAGAAAGTCTTTTCATATTGATTTCCCCTTATTTTCATTGTGTGTTAAAGTTAACTCTATGATACCTCCAGGCAAATTGATTAGCCGGCGATAGCTTTCCAGCTTTGGTTTAGTTCTTCCATTAGTTTTATTACCTCACGAATTATTTGAGGGTCACGTTTTATATTAGCCTCGGAGAGGCGTCTATCCATAAAACAATAGAGCTTGCGAAGGTTAGTGGCTATTTCGCCGCCGGCGTCCATGTCCAAAACCACATTGAGCTCATTGATTATGTCCTGGGCTTTGTTTATGTATTGACCCTTTGCCTCGTGGTTGCCCGCCTCTATTTCCTTGATTGCCAGCTTCATAAATTTGATTGCGCCTTCGTAAAGCAGGACAATGAGACGGCCTTTGCTCTGTGTGGTAACTGAGCCATCCTGATATGCTGCGATTCCCTTCATGGTATTGCTCCGTTGATTCTCGTATTGCGTATATCGTATATCGTATTGCGTTTTTGTTTTGCGCGATACACATCACGCAATACGCACGACGAATTAGCTGGCATTTTAACTTACGGGGAGATGACCCAAGGGTTCCTGTCCCGGTCATCTCCCCGCTGGTCATTCAAATATTTGAGTGCTGCTGCTATCTCAGTAGAGTCAATGCCATTTGTGGCATGGCATTCGCCTGTGCCAACATCGCGACACCGGCTTGTGCCAGCACTTGCGTTCTGGTCATCTCTGCCATTTCGGTGGCAACGTCAACATCGGAAATTCGGGACTCTGATGTCAGCAGGTTCTCGGCCTGGACGTTCAAGACCGATTCGGCAACCTCCAGACGGTTCATCCAGTACCCGAGCTTCGCACGGTAGGTGTCCTTGACCGTAATAGCGGCATCGATGGTCGTCAATGCGGCCACTGCACCGGTGGCCGACGTCAGGTCGTTGCCCACGCCGCCGCTTGCACCGTCTACGCTCTCAGTGAAGTCGGCGGTGCTATTCAATACAGCAATGCTATCGCCCCCGGTGTCGTGAACTTCAAAGTCATACGAACCGGCAGTTCTGGCCTGGAGCTGCAGAGTGTACCTGCCGCCCATTTCCGAAGAGTAAAGAGTAGATGCAGCCGTATACGCTGTGCCCGTCTGACTCGTCACCTCAGCGTTGATTTTAGTAACCAGTGCGTTCAGGCTTATGCCGGTGCCCGTGTAGTTGGTAAGGTCAATGCCAATCGTTGTCGCATTAGTATCACCGAAACGGTAAACGAACATGTCGGTGGTGCCCCCCACGATCTCGGTGTCCAAAATGTAAATCTCACTGGCCGATGTAACGCTTCTCATGTGGACGTGCGTTTCCGTTGTCTCCAACGTGGTACCGACGGTCAGCGAGGCAGCATCCATTTTCTCCGGAGTGATATTAATATAGCCACTGCCGACGTGGATGCCGACGCCAACGGTTGAGTTGAGCAAGAAGTTGTCATTAAAGTCGGTACTCTCGGCAATCCGGGTGATCTCTTCCTGCAACTCGACATACTCATTGTGCATAATTTGCCGCTGGTCTGAAGAGTATGACCCGGTGGAGGCTTGCTCGGCCAGCTCCCTCATACGAACAAGGATGCTGTCAACCTCGCCCATTGCGCCTTCGGCCGTCTGAATCATGCTGATGCCGTCGGCGGCGTTTCGCCCTGCCTGCCGGAGCACAGCAATGTCGGCGCGAAGCAGCTCTCGAACGGCCAGGCCGGCTGCGTCGTCCTTTGCACTGTTAATGCGCAAGCCTGACGACAGCCTTTCGACCGATCTGGCCAGGGCGTTGTAGCTTTTGCCCAAGTGCCTTGCGGCGTTTGCTGCCATAATGTTGTTCTTAATTGCTAACATACTTTTTACTCCTTAAAAAACAAACGTTCATTTTTTCGAGGTCTAACATACCCCCTGTTAACATTATTTAACCTCATTTAACCTCTAACCATTATGTCCTGAAGATTAAGCTTCCACTGGCCATTATCGGCAAGGAGGAAAGGAACTTTAGGTATTTGTTAATGGAAAGTGACTACAAAATCGTAAGACCGGTAATCTCAATGAATCGGGGTTAATATTGGAAACAGGCCGGTAAAAACAGCGCAAAAAAAGGAAAAAGTTCGCTAAGTTATCGGTCTTTCCGACGGGAATTTGCAGATTGATGGTCCGAGTCTCCGGAAAATACCCTTATCTACAAAAAAAGGCTTTATAACAAAAGAATAATTCTTGCTCAAATTACTCTAAGCAAGTATAGTTCAAGGTAATGGTGCACGCTGGTAACTGGTAACTGGTAAATGGTAAATGGTAACTGGTAACGAATCACCAATTACCAATATAGTCCAGGCAATATATGCAGAAACAACAAGCACAAACTCACAAAAAGACGCTGCTCGTATTTAACTGTCACGAGGCATGGGTGTATCAACTGAGGGTATTGGGCTATAACCTCGATATAATCACAGGGCTTGAAGGCAGATATAAAGAAAACTGGGATGAGCAGATGCGTCCCGTGCCCGCTGATTCCCGGTTAGTCAGCTTATCGCAAGCACATAGCACGAAAATACCATATTACTGTATCATAGCATATAACATAACCGATTTGCTGGATGTTAAGCATCTATCCGGGCCTCGGCTTATAGTTATTCACTCTACACTTGAGAGACGAGTGGTGGAAGAAAAATCAAATATTGCACCGGAAAAGATGAGAGCGGCGTTGCACAAATACCTTCAATTAATCGGTGGGCATGCGGTGGCTGTCTCTGCGCTGAAGGGTAAATCGTGGGGGATTACTGACGATATTGTGCCCTTTGGAGTTGACGCGGATGATTACTTGCCATATTCCGGGGAGAAATGCAGCGGTCTTCGGATCTGCAATTTTGTTGAGAACCGCTGGAAGATTTTTTTATGGGACTTTTATGAAACGGCATTTAACGGCATCCCGGTGCAGCTCGTCGGGCACGATCCGAATATTCCGGAAGCCAAAGCTGCCCAGAGCTGGGAGCAGCTAAAGAAGATATTGCAGTCTCATCGGTTCTATATACATACTGCAGACCAGAGATACGAAGACGGATACAATATGGCCACGCTGGAGGCAATGGCTGCCGGGCTGCCGGTTTTAGGTAATCGGCACTTCAACTCACCTGTTGAACACGGCGTAAGCGGGTTTCTGAGCGACGATGCCGGAGAATTGGCGAAATACGCCCGGATGTTGCTGGCGGATAGAGATTTGGCGGTCAGCATGGGGCAGGAAGCTCGCAAAGCTGTTATTGAGCGTTTCTCTATGGACAAACTCAAAAAAGCCTTTCTGCAATCTATCGAAACGGCCCGGGTTAAATATCAAAGCCCAGTGGATACGATTCCGGCTTCTCAGCAGAGCTGACTGCCGCTGTATCTATTGAAATCGTCGGGTGATGTATAAAGGGTTTGGCTTCTTCGATATCTGGATAATTGAGCAGTTTCAACGCCTGCCGGTAGTCGTCGCTTTGGCGGAATCTTTGCAGAAGCTCCGGCGAGACCGAAGGCCGCCGATGCGGTTGAATCTGCCCGGGTTTTGAGCCGCAGGATTGTCTTTCTGTATCGCCGGTGATGCGGTCGTAATCGTGCCATTTTTGCAAAAAGTCTTCATCAAATTCAAGCCGCAGCTTTTCACAAATAATTTTCATCTGCCAGAGAGGCTGGGCAGTAAAGTCTTCGTAACGGACAAACCCAATCCTAACGCTGTGTTCGGCAAACCTCAGGTATCCCCGCAGGAACATTTCAAGGGTTAATTTTCCCTGCATAAGCGCCAGCTTGCTCAAACTAAGCCACTGGTCCACGGGATGTCGTACGAGAGCGACCTGTATGACGTCGAAAGCTGGTGCAAGTACTTCGGCCAACAGCATTCGATAGCTTGGGTGCTTGAGGAAGGGCACGGCCATAAAGTCAAGATGTCCCCAGTCGCGAATTACGAGGCTCCGGCCGGTCTCGGCGCAGGGGGTCTCAATGAGGCCGATAGCATCGACGAAATCGACGTTTTTCCTCGCGTTGAGGGTGCGGATATCCTCCGTGGTCAGAAGATTGTGCCAGTCGTGGGCCTGCATTACGGGATTGAAGTATGCGGTGCCGAGTGGATGAATTTCGCTCAAAAGCACTATGTTGTTCATACAGCCCAGGCACTTGCAGACCACGGTTCCCCCAGCTTGGGCAAGGTTGTGAAAGATACGGATGGGGGGCTTTTCTAATGAGTCTCTCGGTGTCTTGTGCTCCAACTGTTTAGGCGCCGGCTCAATAGAGCTTACAGAACGGATTTCTGCGTCGGCACCGCAGCTTTGGTCATCCGAGGTAACTTGTTCAGCAGTGACCTCGGCACTGCGGCCCCGACACCATCGGTGCCACATTTCTCGATAGGCGGCTTCCACATTTTTGACGAATCTATTTGTATTGCACAACGAAGCGCCGGCTATTGTTTTTCGCATTAAAGAGCGCATTTCTACAAGGTTCTGTCGTTTTGCTGCAAGGGCAGTGGTTCTGGTGACATACTCTTGAGGCGTCGAGGCCGCCAGGAACGCCATACCAAAACGGGTCAATATGGTCAACCCGACTCTGGACATGTGATGTTGCCCGACCAGCGAGATTACAGGTACGCCCATCCATAATGCCTCGAAAGTTGTTGTCGTACCATTGTAAGGATAGGTATCCAGGGCAATGTCAATTTGGCCGTATAATTTCAAGTGCTCGACGCGATGTTTTGGGCCGTGGATATCTACCCGGTCTGTATGGATTCCAAGTTGCTCGAACTTGTGTAGGTAATGGTCCCTTAGCGGCTCGTCCTGGCCACCTCTGAACTTCAGCAGAAAACGCGAACCGTCATTGGCCTTGAGAACTTCGGCCCAGAGTGATATAATAAGTGGGTTTATCTTACAGTTATTGTTAAATGAGCCAAAGGTAATATAACCATTTTTAAGGGCGGGCAGAGGCGCAACCGGTGGAGCATAATCAACAGGTTTGTAGCAGAGAAAGCCATCCGGCAGATAGACCAATTCCTCAGTGTAAAATTGTTGTGATTCGGGGGGGTCGGCCAATTCGTCGGTCAAACGATAATCGACCTGCTCCATTCCGGTTGTATCGGGATATCCGAGGTAGGTAACCTGGATTGGAGCCGGCTTGTGTGCCAGCACAGGCAGACGATTATTGCCCGTGTGGCCGGCAAGGTCCACCAAAATATCGACTTTGTCCTTTTCGATCATTTCGATGACCGCTTTGTCGCTGACTCCGTAGATGTTTTGGAAGTGATCGAATTTGAACTTCAGGCGTTCAGTAACCTCGTCAGGCCGCTCGACGCTGCTATATCCATAAGTTTCCACCGCTTGATGATTTTGTTCCTCCAGAAGTATCTCAAAAAAATACGCGACCGAGTGCTTACGAAAATCGGGTGAGATGTAACCAATTCGAAGCCGGCGGTCAGGGTCTGGGACATTGTCGTGAGATGTTCTGGCCAAAGTTGTCGGCCCTTGTATCCGGGCCCATCGCTTGTGCTCGTCAAAGAACGATTGGCGGTCCGGGTCTGACAGATAATGCATAAAAAGCAAGAAGTTGGAATGGACTACCGGGTTGCCGGGTGCCTTTTCGACCGCTTTTCGCAATATCTCGATGCCTTGTTGTGCTTCACCCATCCGTGCCATGTGCATGCCACAGTTATTCAGCACCACACCGTTATCAGGATTGGCCTCCAAAGCTTTTCTGCGATATTCCATTTCTTCGGTTCTTCGTCCCAGCTTCTCCTTGATATTTGCCAGTTCGTTGTACACTGTCCAATGTGGTTTTCGCCTCAAAATATTCATGTACCATTCTTCGGCCTTATCGAGCCGTCCGATACCGACTAAGGTCATCGCAAGTATATACATAACCGCCATTTGGGATGGGTCCTTCTCCACCATTTGTCGAACAATTTCGATATTGTCATCATTGATAAGGTCCCTGGCTTCATCGGTCCGTCCAGCTTGAATGGCTTGCCTTGCCCTAATGAGAAATTCCGGCAGGTTGTCTTCTGAGGTGGTAACTCGCATCCGACCGTCTTTCAAAACGGTAAATTGTATTTCGTCATTCTCACAGGAGGTTCTCCTGGGACCGGACGGCTTTCTCATCATTTGTTTCTTCTTTCTCTTCTTTTGGCGGTGCGAACGCTTTAGTTTTCTGTTTTGACTCATCTGAACCTTTCTTGCAAAAAAGTCGGCTCAATCAAAATCTCTGTCCATCCGGTAAAAAGTCGCTCGTGATAGACGAAGAGATTTTTGGATCTGTTTATATCAACATATTTATTGAATGATCGCTAACAAACATCTCTTGTAGTTCGTGTAATCCAGTATAACTATTGTCGTTTGTCAGCCATTCGTTGGCAGGTGTGTTGTTTGCCCCCGCACCTGGGTTCGCCGAGTCTTGTTGCTGGGCCCAGCCGTTTTGTGGCGATTGATCTTTAAGAGCCTGTTGCTCTGATTTTTCCCCATCAGATAGCAGAACTTCAAGCCGCTTTATCTGAATACCGCAATCTGCAAGGTCTCGGATTATCTGCGGCAGTGCCTGCTCAATCTCATATCTGGTTTGTGCCTTGCTGACTTCCAGCAGGCCTGTTATTTGGGCGTCCTGCTCCTGGAATTTTATGAAAACCTTCCCCAGTTCCGGTGGATTGAGGCGGACGGTAATTTGCTGGTTCTTGCCTTGTTGGGATAAAGAGTTGTGAATAGATTCAAGAATCTGTTTGCCAATACCTGCAGAGACATCACTGGACGAAGTCTGCTCTGGCAGATTGGCGGTCTTTGGGGCCTCGGCAGAGGCGGGCGATTGCTCTGTAACGGGAGTTTGGGGGTTGTTGTGAGAGAGTATCTGCTCAAAATTCGAATTGGAGCTATTGTCGGAGGTCGAGTTGCCACGGTCTTTTGTTTGGCCGGTGGATATTTTGACCTCCGTTACATTCAACTTCTGGACAGTAGAATCTCCTGAGAGATTGCCCGCCTGCTCTTTGGCATTGCAGCCTGGCGATTCTGAGAGTGTTTGACCAGGCTCCGGTTTTGCGACGTTTTGTGAGATGGGGCCCAGGCACTGCTGATCGCCGGTAGCTTTGTTATCGGTTGGTGTCTCAGCGGTAGGAGCGGATTTTTCCGGACAAATCCCGATAAGCTGGGACTGGGGTTCAGAGGATTTGTCCTGAACCGGTGGACAGTTGGTGTTCAATGGCGGTGTTTCTTGAGTGTCGGAAATAGCTGGCTTGTCTGCCATAGCCGTTTTTTCGCCGGTAGTGGCTGCCTTGCTGTCGTTGTCAAGAAGAGCTTCGTGTATCAATTCTTTGGTGTTTTCCCCGTTGTCAGAGGTTGTTGTGGGAACGACTGTTTCATTTGGCATCAGTAGCTCATCGGCGTTTTTGCCTTCCCCAAGCTGGGTATCGGCAGTAGGCGCACCCTTGGATGTGTCTGGCAGAACGGTTTTGGGCCCGAGTTGGCCGTTGGATGTCTCTGGTAGAACGGTTTTGAGTCCAAGTTGGCCCTTCTCACCAGTAGTTAGAAGAAGTTTGATTTCGGCTGCCTTGGCAGCTTGTCCAGTAACAGGAGGGGATTTGTCGGTGCTCAAATTGGCGGTCAATTGGGCAAGTAGGTGCCCGGCTTTCGGTTGCGCTGTTGTAGCGACCTCTTTGACGAGCGGCGCAACTGAAATTATTGACACTGGAGTCGCAAGAAGCTGCGCAGGATTTATCTTAAAAGACGCCCCAGAGGTCAGGTCTTGTTTTTTTGATGTTGTGTTACCATCTGCTTTCGGGGGTGTTTCAGTCGTTACTGTTTTGCGAAGCGTTTGGCTAAAATCTTGCGGTGGTTTGTTAACAAGCTCATTTTCGGCGCTAGTGGGTGTATTATCGGTCTTTGTTGTTTCGGGAATGTTAACGGACGGTGGGTTATCATCTGGGGTCGGGGAGAATTGTGCGGCTTTTTTGACCGCATTGGGTCTTGATGGAACTGGGGCTGCGCTGGCTGTTGCTACGAACATATTATCGATTGTTAACGGACTGGTATACATATAGCGTCCTTACAAAACAAAACCAACTTGTTTCGAGCAACCAACGTGCCAACAGTCGAGAAAAAGGTTTCTGTTTAATAATAACTGCTTGCGTGGACAGAACTTATGAATATTAAAAAGATGGTGATTGCTTGGAAATGTCCTACTGTTAGCTGTATTTGCGGAGAAATATTCCTGGAGGCAGGAAAGAATTTCCGGTTTGGGTTGATGGCGGGCCCACGCGTAAGTTGAACGGCTTTGCAAGGGGTGTTGATATGTAAAAAACATGTCCGGTTGTATAGAATCCTGACATCGCTCCTGCCATCCAAATAAGCGATTCCTTGGATTTAAGGCGGTTTTTCGCACAGGATAGGGGGTGATGTGCTGAAAATGGCCGGTTTTGAGCGTTTGGCACGATTATTGCTAATATTTATCTTCAGCAGACAAGGTTTGTGCAGGGACCCCGCTTGGCGGGAACCCAGGGACCCCGCTTGGCGGGAAACCAGGGACCCCGCTTGGCGGGAAACCATAATATTGGGAAACTTCAGATGTCCAAGACAAACAGCGTAGTAGATCTTCTCGAGGCTGGTATAAGGGCTGAACATCTTCGTCAGAAAGCGATCGCCAATAACATTGCCAACCTTGAGACCCCGGGATACCGCAGGATTGATGTCAAGTTCGAAGAGTTGCTTGCGAAGGCTTTGGGTTCGCCTGGGGCAGTTGACCTTAGTGAAATCCAACCACAGATTTATCGGCCCAAACAGACACCGGTAGACTCAAACGGCAACGACGTTAATTTCGAGACTGAAGTGGGCCAAATGGTCAAAAATACCCTTCGCCACAAGACATATATTCGGCTGCTCAACAAGAAGTACAGCCAAATTGAATTAGCAATGGGCGTAAAGTAGTAATCCACTGTTAGTTATTGCGGTTCGGCGAATCGAACAGAGACCAGAAAGGAGGGAGAAAGGGTAGAACGAATGGAAGTTGACAATATCTTCAGCCCTATAGATATAGCGATTTCGGGTTTGCAAGCGCAGCGCAAACAGATGGAAGTGATTTCATCGAATGTTGCCAATGTCCGCACAACCGATGCCGGCAAGGGTGAGCCTTACCGTAGGCTCGAAGCGGCGTTCAAATCGGATGACGATATAGGCGGCGTTAAGCTGGACAAGATACTTGCGGATATGAGTGATTTTCTTAGGATTTTCGATCCCGGTAATCCTCATGCGGATGAGGAGGGGTATGTTGCGATGCCCAACGTAAATTTGCCCGTTGAGATGATGAATTTGACTGTTGCGACGCGGGTGTATCGGGCCAACGCAGCGGTTTTGAAACGTTATCAGCAAATGGTGGAAACCACACTCGAATTACTTCGATAAGTTATGGAGTGAGCAATGGTTAACTTGAATGCAAATGTAAGTGGGGCCTCAAATGCAATGAAGGGTGTTTGGAAACCCGGCTCGGTACAACCCAGGGCCAATCCCGATTCTTTTGGGATGCCGAAAGTGGGAAGTTCCGATGCCAAGAAGGCAGACTTTGCTAATGCTGTCAAGGCTGTCGGGAACTACATATCCAAGGTTGATGACCTTCAACAGTCATCAGACATGTCCATAAAGGATTTATTATCCGGTAAGAATGAGGATATTATCTCGGTGGTCTCGGCGGTGGCTAAAGCTGATATGAGTTTCAAGCTGCTTGTGGGCGTTAGAAATAAGTTAATTGAAGCGTATAAGCAAACTATGAATATGCCGTTGTAATTGATTATATTGATTATTTTTAACGTCTTTTTCAATCACCGGTAATCAATAATCAATCAATGAAGGGCTTTAATGGGTTTTCTCGAAAAGATAAACGCAGTTTGGCAAAAGGTAAGTCCGGTTGAGCGGGCTTTGCTTGTTGCGATTGTTCTGATATTTGTCAGTGCCGGTGCGCTGCTCACTTATTGGGTCCGCACGCCTGATATGAGAATGCTGTACCAGGAGCTTGCTCCCGAAGAAGCAGGTAAGATTGCAGAGAAAATCAGTGAAAAGGGCATTGCCTACGAATTGCGAAACGGCGGGACGAGTATCTATGCGCCAGAAGAAAAAGTCTATCAGCTTCGTCTCGATATGGCGAAAGAGGGACTTCCTGTAGGTGGGCAGGGTGGTTACAAGATATTTGATAATGAAAAAATCGGCGTCAGCCCGTTTGTTCAAAGCGTTAACCTTAAGCGAGCACTACAGGAAGAACTTGCCAAGAGTATCCAAATGATAGACGGTGTGGATCACGCACGGGTTCATATAGGAAGCACTGAACAGACGCTTTTTACAGCTGAGGCTGGGAGAACCACTGCTTCTGTTGTTCTTCGACTGAAACCGGGTTATAAATTAAGCGCTTTGAATATAACAGCAATTACCCATTTGGTGTCCGGCAGTGTTGATGGGCTCAGGTCAGAAAATGTGACCGTGGTAGACAGTCAAGGACGTCTTCTTTCGGGTGAGTCGGACCAGACTATGGCCAGTGGGGCTGGCACGGTCCAAAGTTATAGGGAAAGAGTGGAGCAGAACTTGGCGGACAAGGTCGAGGATATGCTCACTACTGTTTTGGGGCCTGGGCGGGCTACGGTCAAGGTCAGTGCCGTTATTGATATGAACAGTGTCAATACTGTTTCAGAAACCTATCAACCAAAGGGAGTTGCTTCAAAAGAAGAGATTACAACCGGCACTGAAACTGAACCCGGTATTGTGTCGGCTGAAGGCCAGCCGCCCATACCAGGCGGCACAAAGAAGGACGAAACAATTATTACCGAATACGAGATCGGCAAGACTGTGAAGCAGGAGGTTGTTTTGCCGGGCGAAATAAAATCTCTGTCGGTGGCTGCTTTTGTTGATTTATCGCCACCCGATGCCAATGAAGCAAGCTCTGGTGGTACGACCGCAAAGATAATGGAATTGTCTGAGGTAGAGGAAATTATCAAAAATGCGCTTGGTCTTAAGGAGACAGACTCGCTTACAGTAGTTGACGCCAAGTTCTATCGTCCGGTTGTGTTGCTGGTCGATGAAGAGCCGTCCAAGTGGCCTCGCTACATAGCAATTGCCCGCCAGGCTTCTTTAGGGATTATGGCAATTTGTGCGCTGCTTGTTCTCCGGATGTTCCGTGGTGCAAAGAGAAAAGTGGCCCCGGCGGCCCCGGCAGCGTCGTTGCCCGAAGGTGAGGGGGCCGCCGGCCTTCTTACCGGTGGAGGCGGGGCTTCGGAACCATTGGTGTTGCGCGGACAGATAGCCGATGCTTTGGAACGTAATCCTGACCGTGTCAGGCAGTTGTTTACCAGTTGGATCGAAGAAAAGGGGGAATGAATAAGTGGCGTTGACGGGTAAACAGAAAGCTGCGATGCTGTTGATGAGCCTGGATGCAGCAACCGCTGCTGAGCTGCTTAGAGGTGTTGACGCCGAGGTGGTTCAAGAATTGGCAGTGGAATTGGCGTCTCTGGACGCAGCGGGTTATCGCAGCAGCAGGCAAAGCTTGAAGCTTGCCCGGCAGTTCTCTAATTCGCTGCAAGCCAGCGAGGGATTTCGCCTTAAGGGTTTCCTAAAGGAAGTGTTAAAAAGTACAGTCGGCCAAGACAAGGCAGACCAGATCCAGAGCCAGATACAGGATTTGCTGTATAAACGTGATCCTTTCATATCTATTCGTTCCGTCGATTCGCAAACGATGGCATCAGTTCTGGGGAATGAACACCCTCAGACTGCTGCGGTGGTTTTATCAGAACTGCCGGCAGAGAAAAACTCAGAGGTACTTGGTTTTTTGGATGGAAGTATCCGATTTAGCATTATCGGGAGGATGACCGGTTGTGAGACTATGACGGCCGAAGCAAAGGCACAAATAACAAAAACGGTTTGCAGACGTCTTGAGGCTATTATAAGCGGTAGCGCAGGTGAAGCTTTGCCAGTTCGGCCTGAGCAGTCTTTAAGGAAAGCGGCTGTGGTTTTGCGAAACCTGGGTAAAGAGATTCGAGATGGTCTGCTCGGCGCCATACACGGAAAAGACAACCAAGCTGGTGAAATGGTAGCTAACTTAATGATAATCTGGGAGGATATTCCGCAGATTGCTGACAGGTCGCTGCAAGAGGCCTTGAGAGGAATTGATGCGAGGGAATTAGCGTTGGCATTGGTCGGGGCCGATGATAGTGTCGTTCAGAAAATAAAGTCCAATATCTCCGAACGAGCGGCCGCTGCGCTGGATGAGGAAGTATCACTTGTGTCAGTTGCTAAAGAGAAGGATGTTGAAGAGGCCAGAGAGGGAATTGTCCAGGTTTTGCGCGAAATGAATGAGAAAGGCGAACTTGCGTTTATAGAAGGATAATGTGCGGGATTGCCAAAGATATTGGTGCAAAAAGTTCAAAAGAGAGATTCAAGTAGATGGCATTTACCGGTAAACAAAAAGCTGCGGTGCTGTTGATGAGTTTGGATGCTGCGACTGGGACTGAGCTGCTCAGGGGACTTGGCGCAGATGATGTTCAAGAGGTTGCTTTGGAGCTTGCGCGAATCGAGGCATCGCAGCAGCACGATGTCAGGGAGCAGGCGAAGGTTGTCCGAGAGTTCTGTACCTCACTTCAAAGTAAGCAAACTCATAGATTTAGTATGAGAGGTTTTCTTAACGAAATGCTTGTAAACGTCCTTGGCAAAGACAGGGCCGAGCAGATTCAGGGTCAGGTTAGAAAGTCGACAGAAATGAAAGACCTGTTTGTAGATATTCGTTTGGCCAGCATGGACGAACTGATTCTTGCGTTGGAGGGAGAGCACCCACAGACGATTGCTGTAGTACTGTCGGAGCTGACTCCGAAGAAAAGCCAGGAGGCTCTGTCGCTTTTGAGTGAAGAGGCTCGGCTCAAAGCTGTCTGCAAGATGACGACCCCGGAGCTGGTGGGAGCCGGAGTAAGGCAGCGGATAGCATCTATGGTTAGTGAACGGCTGAAGAGCTTCAAAGGAGAGACTATTGCGGAAAAACCGGAGCAAACTCTACGAAAACTGGCTATTGTGCTAAGTGGTCTGGAGAGAGACCTGCGAGACCAGCTGGTTGATGAGATCGGCAAACATGATGAAGAGACGGCCACTATGGTAAGGCGTTTGATGGTAACGTGGGAAGATATTCCGTCAATAGCGGACAGGTCTCTGCAGGAAGCGCTGCGAACCGTGGAGTCAGCCAAATTGGCGATGGCGCTTTACGGGGCGGATGAAGAGATCGCGCAAAAGATACGCTCAAATATATCTGACAGGGCTGTGGCTATGGTTGACGAAGAGGCTTCACTGATGCAGGAGCCGCTGGAAAAAGAAGTTCTTTCTGCGAGAGAAGAGGTTGTCAAGCCGTTGCGAGACGCCAATGAGGAGGGCAAACTCAGAATGGTAGGTCGATAGTAGAATGTCGCGGACACTTACAGTCCATCTTGAAAGGCCGGTAACGTCGGTACAAATCCTGGATAATTGTCCCGATGGTATCGGGGCTGAATTGTCCGGTCGTGGCGGAGTAAATTCAGGAACATTAGAGGCCCAGAAAGCTGCATTTTCGCAAGCTTGCCAGAGTCTCAATGGCGTGGTTGCGAAGCTCAATCAGTTTTACGACAAGATGTTTGCCGGGCATGAAGAAGAAATTGCCAAACTTTCGGTGGAAATCGCTCGAAAGATATTGATGCAAAAAGTCGAAAATGGGGATTATGAAATAGAATCCATCGTCAAAGAAGCACTCAAACATGCTCCCACGCCTCAGGATGTGGTGGTGCGTTTGAATCCTCAAGACCTTGTGCAGTGCCAAAAGGCCCAGCAGGATGAGCCAAGTGGCGACTTAGCCGGCATTAAGTTTGTTTCTGACCCCAATATAGGGCGGGCAGAATGCCTGCTTGAGAGTCCAAAAGGGATTATCGAATCGTTGATTAACGGACATCTGGAACGAGTTGGTAAAGCACTTAAAAAGGCGGAATGAGTTATGGCTACGAGCCCCGTTAGAAATTCTGTGAAAGGTGGTATGACCCCGTTAGAAGTCCCTGCTGTTAGCAGGACAGACGAGAGGTCTCTTAGCTCTAATGGGGCGATACAAAAAGGAAAGATTTCTAACGGGGCCAGCGAGGTTGGTAACTGTTCGATTGATTTTGAGAAGTTTCACTCGGCGCTGCGTAAGGTAAATTTGTTGGATTGTCAGGGTTCTGTGGTGCGAGTCTCTGGTCTGACGGTTGAATCTACCGGTCCGACAGTGGGCTTGGGAGAGCTTTGCGGCATCCAAATTCGTGATGGCCGGCGTGTGCTGGCTGAAGTGGTGGGTTTCCAGAAGGACCATCTTGTTCTGCTGCCGTTGGAGCATATAGATGGTATATCACCGGGCGATACGGTAACCGCCCGGACTACTACACGCCATATTATCTTAAACGAAAGTGTCTTAGGCAGGGTAGTAAACGGGTTGGGAGAACCTATAGATAATAAGGGACCGTTGGCAGGGACGGACAAGAAGGCGTTAGATGCGAGTAGTCCGCCACCTTTGAGTCGAGAGAAAATTACCAGTCCTTTGGCCTTGGGGATCAGGTCGATAGACGGCGTATTAACCTGTGGCAAGGGACAGCGGATAGGCATTTTCTCAGGCAGCGGAGTGGGCAAGAGCGTTCTGCTTGGCGATATTGCCAATTCGAGTGAGGCCGAGGTCAATGTCGTAGCATTGATAGGTGAGCGTGGTCGGGAGGTTCGCGAATTTCTCGAGGCAGACCTTGGTCCGGAAGGCTTGGCACGCAGTGTTGTTGTCGTTGCCACCTCGGATTCGCCTCCGATTCAGCGAGTAAAGGCGGCATTCGTAGCTGTTACAATTGCCGAATATTTCAGGGACAAACGCAAAGATGTTCTGTTTATGATGGACTCGGTCACTCGCTTCGCCCAGGCCCAGCGTGAAATAGGTCTTGCTGCAGGTGAGCCGCCGGCGGCAAAGGGCTACTGTCCGAGTGTTTTTTCACTAATGCCAAGACTAATCGAACGTTTAGGGTGTGCCGAGACTGGAAGCATCACGGGTATTATAACTGTCCTGGTGGAGAACGATGATTTGGCTGACCCTGTGGCTGATAGTGCCAGGAGTCTGCTGGACGGCCATATTGTTCTGTCCAGGAAATTGGCTGAGAGGGGCCATTATCCTGCTGTTGACATTTTACAGAGTATCAGCCGATTGATGCCTGCGGTGGTGAGCAAAGAGCATAAGCTTGCTGCACAGAAGCTCAGAGAGATATATGCCATTTATGCTGACGCTGAAGACCTAATAAACATTGGGGCGTTTTCACGGGGCAGCAATCGGCGTATTGACGGAGCAATAGCCCTGATTGACAAGATAAACGGCTTTCTTATTCAGCCTATTCGAGAGAGAACCGATTTCGAGGAAACCGTCAAGCGAATGACTACCATTACCCAGTCGTGGGATAAGCTGTTGGGTTCTAAAGCGCAATAAATTGCGTTTGGGGTATCAGTTAAGTATTGAGAGTTGAGAATCGGAAATTAAATGAAACGGTTCGTATGGCGGTTGCAGCGTGTCCTTGACATAAAGAAAAAGCAAGAACAGAAAACCAGAGCTGAATTGCTTGAGCTGACGGGAAAGATAGCCCAGAGGCGAGGGGAGCTGCTGTCAAAGCAGATGATATTGGAAGATATAATAAATGGTTTGAGCGCCGAAGATCCTAAGAAGCGATTAGGCAAACAAGAATTCTTCTTGAGATATTCGGTGGCAAGTAATGAGCAGATTAAGAAGCTCAAAGATAAAGTAAGCGAACTGGAATCACAACAAAGAGAGAAAATTGCTGAGCTTTTAAAAGTCAAAAGGTTCAAAGAAGGTTTGGAAAGATTGCAAGCTGAAGCAAAGATACAATTTATAAAGGAGCAAGAAAAGCTTGAGCAAAAAGAATTAGATGAGGGAGCTACGGTTTCATTTGTTCGAAAGAAGAGCTCGTCTTTATCACGCACCCATTAGAGAGTCCCATTTTGCAAAAAAGTTGCAGAACCGAAACCCCGGTGTGAGCTTAAGTTCGATTAGGGCCGGATTGCAAATGAAAGCCCGATAATATAGAAAGACAAAGTTGACAGTAAAAAGGATTGAGATGTTTGCTTCCTTTCACGAAGGCGGTAGCACGAAATTAGGAGAAAACCAGTGAGTAAGAAACTGATAATAATCACAGCAGCGGCAGGATTAGTAAGCTTTGCCGGGGCATTTATCTTCGGGTGGCTTACTAAACCGTCTCCGGCAAGCCGTCCCGATGAGTTAAGTCAGCCGACAGTTGTTAGCGAGGAAGCTGAGCTGGAGCTGCCCCAGCTGGAAGCCGACACGATGGACACCGTCGTCGCGGCTTCTAAGACGGCAAAAGAAACTATGGCGGAAAAGCAGCTCAAGATTCTTGTCTATGAGGTCCGGGAAAAAAAGCGAGAGTATGACAATAAACTGCAGAGCCTTGAGGTGCGGGAACAGAGGTTGCAGGTGGTCCAGGATGTGTCAAAGAAGGACATCGAAGACCTCAGCAATCTGCGAATCGAACTTGCTTCAATCATTGCCAGTCTTAAGAAAGAGCGGGATAATCTATTTAAGGGCAGGCTTGAGATTGCCGATGCAGAGAAGGCCAACCTGGTAACGATAGCAGCCGCCTATGATAAGATGGAGGTGACCAGCGCCGGCAAGATAGTGACTACCATGTGTGCGGACCAAATGCAAGGTGGCAGGGTTGATAGCGGGGGTAGTGGCCTTGATGAGGCAGTCAAGATTCTGCACTATATGACCGATAGGACCAAAGCGAAACTATTGGCTGAATTGGCCACTTCGGAGCCGCAGCTTGCAGCGGCTTTGTCCCGGAGGTTAAAACAAATAATCGAAAGATAGCAGTTCCATGGACATTGCAACAATAATAGGAATACTTCTTGGTTTTTTGGTCATTACGGGCGCCATTGTCGTTGGTGGTGGTTGGCAGATGTTTATCCATCTTCCCTCACTGGGGATCACCATAGGGGGAATGCTGTGCGCTACGCTTATACATTTTTCGCTGCCACAGTTTTTGGGAATATTCTCGGTAATCAAGAAAACAATAATCGCAAAAATACCCTCACAGTCAGAGCTAATTCAAAAAATGGTTAACTACGCTGCTATCAACAGGCGTGACGGAGCATTAGCTTTGGAGCAGGAGGTTTCCAAGTTAGACGATTCGTTTTTCATCAAGGGCTTGCAGATGCTTGTGGATGGGCGGGAAGCTGACTCTATTCGGGAATTTATGGGCCTGGAACTCCAATATCTTGAAGAGCGTCATTCAACCGGTAAAAAGATTTTGGAGTTTATGGGTGCAGCCGCTCCTGCCTTCGGGATGATAGGCACACTTATCGGCTTGATTCAAATGCTCAGGAGCCTGGATTCGCCTGAATCGATTGGCGCGGGCATGGCGGTAGCTTTGCTTACCACTTTTTATGGTGCACTATCTGCCAATTTGATTTTCATTCCATTGGCGGGCAAACTGGGGATTTATTCCAAGGCAGAAACGACCACAATGGAGATGATTACAGAAGGTATCTGCGCTATTGCACAAGGTGATAATCCGACCGTTGTTCGAGAAAAATTGCAGGCATTTGTCTCCGAGGGCAGGCGGGAGGAAGTAAAGGCTAATATATAATGGCCTATGGAAGCAAACGAATACAACCCGAAGGGGCACCGGGCGCACCGGAATGGATGGTAACTTTCAGTGATTGCATGACGCTGCTGCTGACGTTCTTTGTGCTTCTTCTAAGTTTTTCATCTTTTGATGACGATGTTTTTGAGCAATTGACCACAGTTTTCTTTGATGGCATGCCTCAGGTTGGGGAGGAACAAAAGAGTGAAGACAGAAGTGCCTTTTTGCCGACGAAGCAAATTGATGCTTCACAAAATGTCGTGAAAGGCAGCGAGAAATCAAGTTTAGCTACAGGATTGGAGGATGGCGTACGAGAAGAAACAGAGTCTGAGGATTTCCACCGCCAAAAAGTATTCTTAATCTCATCGAATACAATTTTTTGGGGTAAAAGCTCAGTTATTTCGTCTGAGGGCCGCAATATTATGGCTACTATGGCGTCGTTCTTAAGACAGATGCCCAGCCGGGTAGTTGTCAGCGAAAACGGGCCGGTGGACGATGAGAGCAGTAGGCAATTTGGTCTGTCGCGGGCATGGGCGGTGGTGGAGTATCTTACAACAAAGCAAAATCTTGACAAGAACTGGTTCAGCATCGCAGCAGCAACTACTCTGGCTGGGTCCCCGCGAAGCGGGGGCCCTCAAGAGGGCCCCGGAAGCAATGAGCCGGCCCGCACAGGCACGGAACCTGAACGTAAACTTGAAGTGGTTTTGTTAGAACGGAGCATCTACGATTGAAGCGTCAAGTACTGGCAATCAAGGATAAAGGTACCAAGGTCCCAGCGTATATCGTTACATTTTCGGATATGGTAACGTTGCTGCTGACGTTCTTTGTGATGCTGCTGAGCTTGGCGAAGGTCCAGGACCCGGAATTATTTAACATAGGCCGAGGATCCTTTGTGCAGTCGATTAAACGCCTCGGACTTGGAGTGCTTTCTGGTGCAAAGCCAACACTGGATTTTGGTCATCGCAAAATCAAGTATTCTGTAGACAACCCTGACGAGTCATTCGAGGGCAGGAGCATACACCCAAAGGAAGAACAAGTTCGTCGCCTTTTTAGTGATCTAAGCCGGTCTATGAACACCATGGGTTCACAAATAGTCGCAAAAGCCCCCAGTTTTTCGGTAACCAATGTTCGCTTTCCAAGGGGTGGCGCACGCCTGGATGAGTCGGCAAGGCGGTTCTTAACGGAATTTTGCCTTAATTTGCAAGATTCCGGTCCGAAGTCTGTCAAGCTTTATGTGCTTGGTTTGGCCGGCGATGAAGCAACTGAGAAAGAGCAGTGGATAGTGTCGGCCAGACGGGCTCAAGCGGTTGCGGATTTACTACACGGCGTTTTGCCTTTGGGGGCAGAGCGGCGGGTTTACTCCTGGGGAGCAGGGCCGGGAGGTGATTGGGTGCGGCAGGATAGCCCGATTTCCAAACGGTCGCAGATCCTAATCGCAATTCTAAGAGAGAGCGATTAATTTGTGCGCTTGTCAAGTTTTTCGACAATTTGCCTGATTATGCGGCCAATTCTTGCGCCAAAATCGTCGCTGGTGGTGTATTAATGCCCATTTTAGCATTTCGGCACGCTGTTTGCGTACAAAATGACCAAGAGGCGTTGCATTTGCGGGAGAGCTTGCCCCTGCGGAGACAGGGGGCCGCGATGCGCCGTAGAATAAGAGTCCAGGAATTATATTTGACGTGTTTTACAGCGTGGTCGGATTTAAGAAAAAAATCGTTGCGTTCTTGGTAACAATTGCATTGGGCAGCGGTGTGCTCGTTCTCTGCTCGGCTCAATCGGCTACTGACCGAACAGTACCCGCCGATGGCGGGTCGAAATCCAAAACCGGTTCCCTATTTGCGAATGACCCCAATTTTTCTGAGAGACAGAGCGATAGCGCTGGTAGCCGAGAACTGTTCTATAAGATGGTGCTTTCGGTTTTGCTCGTTGTTGCGCTGGGTGTAGCTGCGATTTACGTTTCAAAAAAGCTTCTCCCAAAGATTACTAACCTGCCGGGCAAAGAGATTCGTATTGTCGAAACAGTCCACCTCGGACCACGCAAAGCGGTGCATCTGCTCGAGATAGGCGTTCGACGGTTCCTTATAGGCAGTACAAATGAGAACATCACGAAATTGGCTGACATAACCGGTACCTTAACGGATTTAACAGCGCAAGAAATGAATAATAATTAGGAATATAAATGACTGGTAAGCTTATTAGAATGGCTTTTCTGGGGTTTGTTGTTTTGACGCCGGCTGGGTTGTGTTTTGGCCAGGGTGCCAATGCGTTCGGGCAACCTGGGCTGCCGGGGCAGCCCGGCGATACTTCCGGAGTAAGTGCCCCGACAAACGCGGTTCCAAGCATCAGCGATTTGATGACAGTCATAGATAAGGTGACCACCAAAGAGGCCGAAGGCAAAGATTGGTCAACACCTGTCAAACTTGTAATCATCTTTACGGGCCTGGCGATTTTGCCGAGTCTTTTGGTGATGATGACGTCTTTTACGAGAATAGTTATTGTTTTGGCCTTTGTTCGACGTGCTTTGACCACGCAAACCATACCGCCTACTATTGCAATTATAGGTTTGGCCTTGTTTCTGACGTTGTATGTGATGGCTCCTACCTTTGCGAAGGTCAACACCAACTCCATCCAGCCGTATCTTGCAGACGAGATTGATTTTCAAGCGGCAGGGAGTAGGGCCGTCGATTGTATAAAGGAATTTATGCTTCGACAGTGCCGAGAAGCTGATTTGGCTCTTTTTGTGCAGATGGCCAAGATAGAGCCTCCTACCAGTCTGATGGATGTGGATATGTATATTGTCATTCCGGCATTTATTATCAGTGAATTCCGCACCGCATTTGAAATAGGCTGCCTTTTGTTTATTCCTTTTCTGCTGATAGATATGGTTATTGCCAGTGTCTTGCTTAGTGCCGGTATGATGCTGCTGCCACCGGTGATGATTTCGCTGCCTTTCAAGCTGATATTATTCATTCTTGTTGATGGGTGGGCGTTACTGGCGAAGAGTCTTAGTCTGGGTTTCAAATAGCCTAAAGTGTGAAGCGTGCCCGCCATAGGCGGGCTGGATACTTGGTGCTACATGCTGGAGCGAGTATCAAGTGTCGAGTATCGAGTATTGAGTTATGGATAGTAGTTTCGTTCTTTATCTGGGTCGGCATACTCTCGAGACGGCTTTGCTTTTAGCAGCTCCGATTCTGCTGACATGTATGATTGTGGGCCTGACGGTGACATTGCTTCAGGCAATTACTTCTATACGCGATATGACCCTAACGATAGTCCCTAAGCTTCTGGCTGTTGGCGTCGTTATATTGTTTTGTGGTGGCTGGATGCTCCAGGTGATGCTTAGATTTGCCAACGAGTTTTTTGGGCACATCCAAAATATCGGGCACTGATTGTAGGCGTGAGATGTTCGAAAAACTGCTTGCTTTCGTTATGGTGCTGACAAGGATTTCGGCGTTCTTTTTGGTTCTTCCTGTTTTTGGGTGGAAAAGCATTCCGGTGAGGATCAAAGTTGCATTGACCGTTCTGATGGCCCTTTTCTTTTCGGTGATAACACCTTTGGCTATCGAGCCGAAGTCGATTTCTGTGTTGGAGGCAATATTGCTGATAGCTAATGAAGCTACGTACGGTTTAGCTCTGGGATTAATCGCTGCTCTTATATTTACCGCGGTTAAGCTCAGCGGGCGGCTTATCGAACGGCAGATGGGTTTTGCTATGGCCCAGATTATGGACCCATTGACAGGTGAGAGAGCTCAACCGCTGGGTAGCTTGTTGGAGATGATATTTATAATCGTATTTCTAAGTGCCAATGGTCACCATTTCTTTTTGCTGATTATCTCACGAAGTTACGAGACATTTCCGGCGGGCAGCGTGCCGACGATTCTGGTTTTGGCCGACGGAGTAATTAAAGCCGGTTCAACAATGTTTTTGCTTGGTCTGAGGTTGGCTGCACCGATGTTGGCTGCGTTTTTATTGTTGATGGTTGTGTTAGCTGTGTTGGCGCGTATGGTCCCGGAAATGAACATTCTGTTTATCAGTTTGCCATTGCGTGTAGGTCTGGGGTTATTAATGGCAGCGATATTTTTGCCACTTATTAATGCATTTGTGGGTGAATTTGCTGAGTGGATGGGCAAACTGTTGCCTTTGTAAATCGTGGACCGTGACTGGTTAATCCGCCTATGGCGGATTTGACTACTCACCATTTTTGCGAGCATCGATTATCAAGGATCGAACATCGAGCGACGAGCCACAAATAGGGACAAATTATGCCGGAGAAGCCAGCCGCCGAAAGGACAGAATTACCAACACCAAGGAGATTGCAGAAAGCCCGGGAGAAAGGGCGGGTGCCCCAGAGCCAGGAGTTGATGTCGATTGTGACACTTCTGGTGTTGGTAGCGATGGTTGCTCTGCTGGCTCCGAGTCTGCTGCAATGGTTCATAATACAAGTCAGAGACGGGATGTCGGGTGAAAATACCGTTTTTGCCGGCAGCAAATCGTTTTCGGATTTCGCCAGTAGAAAAACGGTCGATTTGATACTTATTATCTGCCCCATTCTCGCAGCACTTTTTGCAGGTGCTGTCTTGACCGGCGTTGCTATCAGCGGCCTGAATTTTGCGCCGGGAGCTATAAACTTGAAATTCAGTCAGCTTAATCCGGTCGCAGGGTTAGGGAGGTTGGTAAACGCTCAATCTATGGTAAAACTCTTAACATCAGTGCTGAAACTGTTTTTTATCTCACTCATTGTCTGGTTCTATCTTCAGAGCAAGCTCGATGTGCTTGCTGCTCTTCGATGGGCCTGGTCTGGGCAAATACTTGCGGTTATCGCAAAGATAATACTTGGGTTGATGATACGCGTTGGCATTGCGCTTATGATTATAGCGATTGCCGAGGCCTTTTATCAGAAATGGAAATACATCCAGGATCTGAAGATGACGCGTCAGGAAGTGAGACAAGAGCGGAGGGATAGAGAAGGTGCGCCTGAGGTCAAAAGCCGAATGCGGAAAATCCAGCTTGAAATGACCATGAAGCGTATGTTGCAGGAAGTGCCCAAGGCCAGCGTAGTTCTTGTTAACCCGACACATGTAGCTGTTGCGCTTCGTTATGAGCCCAAGACAATGGAATCACCTGTGATGGTGGCCAAAGGAGCAGACCATTTGGCGGAAAGAATCAGAGAAATCGCACGGGCTCACGGGGTGCCTGTCATAAGGAGGCCGGAGTTGGCCAGGGCGATATATTCAACAGTAGAAATCGGCAGCCCTATACCACAGACTCTATACGTGGCGGTAGCGGAGGTGTTAGCTATGATTTACCGTCTGCGGCATAGGAAATAGGAAATGGCCAGTAGTAATCAGTCACCAATCACTATGCTCTGTTGAAAAGGTTGGATTTTCTGGTGGAAGTTAGCCGATTTATGATATATGAAAACGAAAAGAAAAATGACCAAATCGCCAGTAGCACTGGCCAAAGTAGCGTTGCGCACAGCCAAAGACTCTCTGCCGGC
>JAUXAL010000097.1 GCA_030619925.1 Phycisphaerae bacterium
GTCAACGAAAACGTGACTTTCAACATAGGGATATTTCCGGACATTCGACCTGGGATAATCCGGAGGCACAGGCGCTGGATACGACGTAGCCTATGTGCTGCTCTGGAAGGTCGTATGTTCGAAACGGTCCCCCGCTATGAAGACCTAGAGATAACCTCTTTCATACCAAGGGGATATCTCTTTTTTTGTCCTCTCAATTTTACCCGTTATGAACCTGCGACCTTTGAACCGAATGGATTTTACAAAGAGCGCATACTAATCAGGTCGTAGGTATGAAACTCTCCCCCGCTATGAACCTACGACCACGGTTACATTGCACAGGGCCAAGGGATTCATTGCTTGGAAGCCAGTATCGCTACATGCGTTAGCGTCTTTGAGAGCAACGTCTTGATGGATTAAGGCGCGGACGGCCTTGATTAGGGGCACGGGGCGACGGGTTGGTGTCCGCCCTTCTACAGACCCCGGCGTTAGAATCGAGCCGCGAATTAAATGTTGCAGTTTTCGACCAGAATGGTATAATTTCAAACCAGCTAACAACTGGGGCAGCAGGATAAATTCGTGAATAGTGAAAGGTATTTGGCGAAAATGGGATTGGGGAAATGGCTAGAGGATTCCCGAAAACCGTAAGGGATAACCTGAAAAAGTGCCAATCGGCGGCCATCGCTGCCGTTTCTCCAAGTCACCTATATACCAAATCTCCCAATTCCTGCGTCGTTTAGTATATTCAAGAAGATGTTTTGTCGGTTCATCTATGCGGCAGTTATCCAAACCAACACCACGAAAATCTGTTTTATGGGCCGGAGAAGAAACTGGTTGCACTAAGGTCCTTATCAGTACCAGATCAATCTCTATCATGACCGCGTCCGTGATGCGGTCAACAGAGATTTTAGTATTTGACTTTGAGCTCTTCATAGGTGGCCGGTGCGACCCTCTGCTCAATAGATGATGTGCTTCCAGAAAATGAGATCGACGATACTTGCCTGGCTTTCGTCGTCGGCTAATCCCATCCTCTTGAATAGTCAACCGCCGGCAAGCTATCGATCTCGACAACGTTGTTGCCTTCGTAAATCTCAGGAATTTGTTGGTCTGGGTCAAGCACAAGCTTACAGCCCTGCCTTAGCTCAGCAGGCAATTGGAGGGTAAACGGGATGCGTCTGGGAACAAGGTCCACCGGCGCGCCAAGTTCGCCGAGTGATTTTCTCACAACCTCTTGGCCCACAACGTCAACAACAGCTACAACCACATCAGAAACATCGGCCGAGCCGACATTGTGGACCACACCTGACAACGTATTTGTTCCAACCTGAACTTCGCGTGCCGCAATCGCGAGGTCTGCCCGGTCAAAGATTCGTTCGAGCCTGTTTGCCTGCTCAATTTCAATCATGGTTACTGCTTTGGGCGCAAGAATCAGGTCTATTCGGTCGGCCTTTGCCAGTTCGAGGAATTCACCTCTCTTGACCACATCCATCAGTTGATCGCCGTCGCGGTCCGGACCTACGGTCAACTGATATATCCCGTGCTCCAGCGCCCATATACGCATATTTCCCCTCAAAGGCTCGTTCGCGAAATTATATATAAGTATTTTTGCGCGATCGGGTTGGTTATCGAGTACCAAGGCTGTGTAGTCGGTACCGAATCCCTCCCAGCTAACCGCGAGCGTCGGATTGAACTTGTTCCGCCGGCAGAAGCCGCCAAGATAGCTTCTCGAGACATGTTCGAGTAACCAGAGGTAGATGCGGTCAGTGAACTGGTGCGTGGTCGTGTACATATCAGGCCATCTTCGCGCATCATAGAGGGTGGCGATGCTTTGGTTCCAACCCCTTGGATTGCCGATAGTCGCCCGCTCCAGCGGTTGCGGATCACCATTGAGATAAAGCGCCAGAGCCGGACTACGTCCAGTAAGTTTCACGAGTGCCTGTGGGCTCAGCTCGGCAAGGCCGCCAAGGGTGTATACATCTCCAAGGAATACGTTGGCTGGCCAAGGCGCCTTGCCGCTCCTGTAGTAATAAAGGAATGGTTCTATGTAACGCGCATCACCGGTAAGGGCGTAAAGCCAGGGGAATGTCGTCGATTGTCCCTTGTAGAGGCCATTAAGAGGCCAATTTTCATAAAACCCGACCACTTTGCCGGAGAGCACCTCGACATCGGTTGCCCACCGACCGGGCTCCATGTATCCGAGCCACGTATCTGCCCACTCACAGAGTATGTTCAGTGCCCGCGTGTTGCGATTATAGTCGGCTACCTGCAGTGCTGTGTGCCACATCAAAGGATTCGCACCTCCGTCTATTCTGGGCCTTCGCGGCTGCTCGATATCTTCGGCACCCATTCTGTCACGGTCACGAAAATGCCGTCGCCCGTCCTCGGTGAGGATGGTCAGCTTCTCCATGTTTCGGGCGGATTCCATGCAGCGTTCAAGGTAGATTGGATCGCCGTAGAACCAGCGTGCCATAAGTGCGAGATGGTTGATGCCTTCCGAATAGGCGTGCGCCGAATCCGTTGTGCGAATGTTCAGACCGTCTCGAAGGTTCTCCTTGTCGGTCAACTCTGCCATGCGTGCAGCGCTGTCCATTAATTGCCCAGCCACGCCACCGGTCTCAAGGAACGGCATGTCCGTGAACTGCTGGTAGAAGTCGGAGTCATCGTTAACCTTCCCACCGAATTCTCCCGTTGGGACCAGGCGTTCCTCGATCCACCAATTGGCGATACGTCGCACTTCCAGCCACGCCAGGCGCGGATACCACGCCCAGGCGGGTACCGCCTCGGGCGGCCCAGGTGGAGGCGAGACATAGGAGAGCTTGTCGAGATTTCGCAGGTAAACCCATTCACGGTATTGTCGTACGGTGTCGTCCGTTGGGTCCAGGGCATGACACTGGTCAATCGTCATGAAAAGTTCAGGGCATTGTCCCGCATTCGCGCTGCTCGCGTAGAACTGCTCTCGGGATATGTCGGTGTAAGAGCCCCAAGGGCGAGACTCCGAAAGCAGGCTGAAAAAGGTTTTCATCAGCATCTTGCGCCGGGCGAGCGCCTCCGGCAGGGCCTCTTGGCGAGAGACGAAGAATAGTTGGAACTGCGGTCCGGCGTCTCCAGGCCCCGATAGCCTTACATTGCTATCGAAGCACAGTGTCAGCCACAGTCGATTGCCCTCTTGGAGCACCTGGTCGGGAATGTCGAGTTTTATGCGGAACTCGCCCGTTCCGGCTGCGCGGAAGTCCACCCAGAACAGGTCCAGACGCGGATCCAGCGGATCCTGAACCACGACGGTAAAAGAGAATGGATCGGCCGGTCCTGAGATGCTCATCTCCAGCGCCACGGCGGTCAGGCTCTTTTCTTGACGGAAGCGCGGCGTCATAAAGTGCGTCGGCCGGTCAGCCCAGCATTCTACGGGCGAGCTCCCCCCTCCCTCTGCCCGCAGCAGCGGCACACAGCGGTGCCGCCCCTTTTGGCCGTATCGCTCGCTCAACGCCAAGTAAACGCTCTTAGGTGCAAACAGTGATTGCGGCTTGGCAAGCTCGACAGAACCATCGACTGATGTCCACGTTTCGGCCTCTTGCGTGTTTGGAGCTGAGTGTTCGATGCGGTAGAAGCCTACGTCCGAAATCGTTCCATCGTTGGTGCCAAAGAAGCTGACCTGTTCTGTTCCCACTCGCTCGTTGAACCTGACGACGGCCTCTTGCCGAGTGCCCTCAAACTCGCACAAAGGCTCTTGGCCTGCTGGTTCATCGAGCCCATATACGTCTGAGTACAACTTCGTGCGAGCGCCGCCTCGGAGCACCACCAGATCAAAGCCCTTCTCGTCGCCCAACGTGATGTGCACGCCGTCATTATCCTTGTAGCTGTAGAACACATTGGACATTGCAGTGTTGGGGTATTCGCGTATCCGGCCTCCTTTCCAGTCCCAACTGTAGATTGAGCCGTCCACAGGCGTCCCGAGGAATCCCCGGACTACCCGGCAGTCCACCACAGGGACCTTTTTCACGACAACGAATTGAGCTGCGTTCGGTTCCAGTGGGACACCTGAATGCGATACGCTGGGATTGCGAGCACCGAGCGGAGTTGCCGGGCTCGATTCGTCGGCACTTAGAACCGCAACGACAAGGCACAAAACGGCTAAAGCAAAAACAGGTCTATTCATGGCTTAGCCTTAACACGGATTTCCCATATGAATTTCCCGAAACACTCCTGCTTGCCACAAGCCCTATTATACCAAAATTCCATCTCAATTTCTTTAACATTCTTTCCTTTCGGCAGATTCAGCAAGTTATGTCGCAAAAAACACCAGAAAAGCAAGGTGTTTCCGTAAAGAACACACTTTTTCCCACTATTTTGGCAGATCGCCACTGTTGTCGGGTTCGTTTTGCGTAAATTTCCATTGACTGAAAGGCGGTCAATTTGGTATAAATAAGATTGAGCGGACTTGTGGATTTTGCTCCTCTGACCTGTGGAATCTTTGTAATTTTTCAATAGAGGAGGAGCTGTTATGCGAGGTACAGAGCTGTATAGAGACTTTGTGCCGCACAGTGAAGATTTCTGCATTTCAAGTAACCGTTCATATTGGACTTTTGAAGTAGGATTATTATGTGTAAAAAATTGATTTACTTATTTTCTTTTGTTTTGGACAATCCGTGTCCTAAATTTGACAAAACCGTGTGAGGAAAAGAGAAAATCATAATGCAAACGTTTAGAAACTCAATTTCGTGCCTGCTAATAGCAGGTTTAATCGCCGTCTTTTATTCTACTGCAGAAGCGCAGGACGATTTAATACTGTGGTTCCCTTTTGAAGGTTCAGGACAATTTGCAGAAGACGCAAGCGGAAATGGAAATTACGGTAATATTTTCGGAGCTAAGCGTGTACCTGGGAAGTATGGAAGGGGAATCGCTATAGGCAAGAAGGACGAATATGTTGCGATATCTAACGTTCTTCAACCTGCAGCAACCATCGCATTCTGGTTCAAGCCAAATTGGGACGGCAGTAACACAGAAACATATAGGCTGTTCGATGCCAGCACCGGCGGCATATACTTTATGATAGGAAAAGGTAAAGCAGTGGGAAATAGGGAAACCACGTTCGGATTCTATCTCGAAGATGCTTCTGATGCTGACTTTCAGGATTGGGAAGTTCCTGCTACAAATGCTATACCCTCTGCTGGAGAGTGGTATCATCTAGCGGCAACCTGGGATTTCGATGCAGGAGTAGCGAAGTTCCATATCAACGGCGAAGAGGTAGGAAATGTTCTTGGGTTAGGTCAATTTCCTACGCTTAATCTCAATCCTAAGATCGGTTTTAATGTAGGCACAAATTACAACGCTGCTCATAATGGTGCAGATGGTATTATCGATGAATTTGCCATTTACGCCAGAGCCCTAACAGCCGAAGAGATTCAAGAGGTCATGAAGATGGGTTTTTCTCCTGGCGTGGCCTCTAATCCCAGTCCGGCTGATGAGGCGACGGATGTGCCACGGGAGGTGCTCCTTAGCTGGACGCCAGGGGAATATGCGCCGCCGGTGAATGAGCACATAGTTTACCTCAGTGAGAACTTCAACGATGTCAACGACGGCATTGGCGGTATTGCCCAGAGTGACACCAGCTATACTCCTGCCCAACGCCTTGATTTCAACAAAACTTACTACTGGCGCGTCGATGAGGTCAATGGTCCACCGGACTATACGGTGTACGAAGGTGATATATGGAGTTTTACGACCGAGCCTCCTGGTTACGCAATCGAGAATGTAACCGCCACAGCCTCCAGCAGCAACAGAGGTAAAGGGCCTGAAAACACCGTGAACGGCTCGGGACTGGATGATAGTGGTTTATTGCACGGCAGAGATGCTGAGAACAATATGTGGCTGAGCGAGACTGGAGGGCCACAGCCGACCTGGATCGAATTTCGGTTAGACAAAGTTTACAAACTCTACGAGATGTGGGTGTGGAACTCTAATGACAGTTTGGAGACGGTGATCGGCTTAGGATTCAAGGATGTGACGATTGAGTACTCGGTCGATGGCACCGACTATACGACATTGGGTACCACTCACGAGTTTGCCCGGGCACCTGGTATGTCCGACTATGCACACAACACTACTATTGATATGGGAGGCGTGCCGGCAAAGTACGTCAGGCTTGCAGCTAACAGCAACTGGGGAGGCATCCTGCCTCAATTTGGTCTCAGCGAGGTCCGCTTCTTCCATATACCTGTGCGTGCAAGGCAGCCCAGTCCGGATTCCGGCGCAACAGATGTGGACGTGGATGTGACCCTTGGCTTCAGAGCCGGGAGAGAGGCGGCCCAGCACGATGTGTACCTCAGCACCGACGAGCAGGCTGTGATAGACGCCACTGCCCCTGTTACTACCGTGCCCGAAACCAGCTATGGTCCATTGTCCCTCGACTTAGCCCAGACTTACTACTGGAAGGTTAACGAAGTCAATACCGCCGAGACGCCCACAACACTGGAAGGCGACGTCTGGAACCTTACGACACGCGAGTTCTTTGTCGTGGACGATTTTGAGTCCTACAACGACCTTGACCCAGGTGACCCCGAGGGCAACAGGATATTTCTGGCTTGGATAGACGGATACGAGTGGTCGACAAACGGCTCTATCGTCGGTTATGCTGCTGCTCCTTTTGCCGAGCAGGATATCGTTCACAGTGGCGGTCAGTCGATGCCGCTCTTCTACGACAACTCCGGCACGGCAAGATATTCAGAGGCAGAGCTGACGCTGAGCCCGGGGCAGGATTGGACCAAAAACGGTATTACGGCATTGTCTCTGTGGTTCTCCGGCGATCCAAACAACACGGCTGCGCAGATGTATGTGAAAGTCGACGGCTCGAAAGTGGTCTATGGCGGCGATGCGGGTGACATAGCGAAAGCAGAATGGAAGCAGTGGAATATCGACCTTGCATCGCTTGGCGCCAGCGTGCAGAATGTCACGAAGCTGGTTATTGGGATTGATGACAATGGTGCCAGTGGTACATTGTACGTTGACGACATTCGGCTGTATCGGTTGGCTCCACAGCCGGAAGCACCGTGAGTGGCAATGAAGATTGCGTGGTTGCTATGGCAGATTCGCATCAGTTCGGGGCTCGTACTGATTGATTGGGCATCGGCCCCCTTTGTTTGTGTGGCCGACAGGGCATAGATTTGTCGGAAGATTCTGGACCGGCTCCCACCAACCAACCAGAACTCACTGAGCCCCCAAAGTGGCCCCATTTTCACAAAAAAATTCATACAACCAACCTACAACCAGAAAGCCCCTTATCCACCAATTTCGCAAAAATACCCATCTCATAAGTGTTGTAATACCAGCGATTTACAAAAAAGTCAAAATTTGCGCACGGATTCAATGGACGTTCTCGGCACCACACATGAACCCGAATTGAATCATGGGCTTAAAAGCTCGCTCGGCGGAATGGGTGTCGTCGCATATTTTGATGGGACGCAGGTTTAAGACGAAGAGAATTTACTGCGAAAACCTGAATAGAGGAATGAACCAATCAAATCAAATTATAGACTTGACAGGCCTGGCTTCATAGAGGATTCAATTCATGTTGTGAGTGATACCAATTGGAATTAATAATTGCGCCTCACGTATCTGAAATACTAACTGGATTCAGTAGTTTTTGCTCAGGAACATGATTCACCATAATCGGAAAATTGATTAAAAGCGCAGTAATTAAGTACAAATGGTATGACAAGTCATCCCATTTGGTCAGATCGTACATCCTCTCCCTGATCCGCTTGAACGCGTACACGTCGCCGTCATCCCTGTCGGACATGGTGTTTCGGACGTAATTGCCCCCGACGGAGACCAGCAGATCCAGATGCTCGGTCAGCTTTTCCCCGGTCCATTGAAACAGATTGTCGTTGTCGCTGCCGCCGATCAAGACCAGCGGCTTCCCCTTGTATTCCCAGTACCAGGGGTTCTCCCGATAGGCTTGAATCGGCCCGCCTTCATCAGCTCCTAAGGCTGGCGCGCAATAGCACGCCAGCACCGACACGACGATTGCGGCCGCATGGAAACGCCTCATCAGCGTGAATCCCTCACCCGAGCCGGAGCTTCGGGGATTGGATCCGGCCCGTAACGATTTGCGATTTATGTTTTGCATGATAAACCTCCAATGATCCGACATTTCCCATTTGGCCTCTCATGAGGTCCGTTCTTTCACTCTAACTGAGACTACTCTCATCGTGTCTGGACTGAGATGCAAGCATAATCGCGCCGACGCGTGAAAATGGGGCTGTTTTCCGAGGCCGATTCAAGTTGGATTTCACCGAAGATTACCTCAACAGGCTCAGCGTTGACAGATTGAGGCATATCCTTTTGGCTGCTCTAATAAACGCGAAGCCACACCGTTAGAGAGTTAATACCACACAGTCGGGGTGTAGCCTAATCCTCCCCAGCAACCTTTCTGTACCCAGTGCAGATCCATCTTGCCTTCATCAGTTGTCGGCGAGTCGAATTCATCTGGGCAGATACAGCCGGATGTCGTCAAAGTACATCAGACCCGAACCACCAGGCTGCGGGTTGTCTGCGCCGCCAAAGCCAATAGCCAGCTTGCTGACATCAGTCAGGACCACGCCGGCATTACTCAAGTCCGTTAGAGGAATATTCCATTCCGTCCAGGTGTCTATCAGCGCTGCATCGGGGTCGTTGTGGTACAACGTCACTGCCGTGCCGCTACCGTCTCCCACGGTTAAATACATCGGCTCAGCCTCATTACTGGTTATGCCGATGTCCTGGTCGGTCCACTGAGGACCAACAGTGGTACCGGGGAAGCTGACGTTGGAGAATTTGGCCTCACACGTCACATTCACGTTATGGCTGGTCAGCGCCAGTCCTACGTACATAGGTGTATCCATAGTCACCGGCTGATGCACACCAAGTTGTGTCCATGTGTTGCCGTCCGCCGAATAGTAGGCCCTGACAAGTCCACCTACGGTACGCTCCAATTTCACCCACTGAGGAGCGGTAATGCCCTCGGCGAAATACCTACTTGTGTTGTTGCCAGCGGTGTTACGATACTGGAACCGGACCCCGTTTTCAGGGGTAACGAGCAGTGCGACGTTTCTTGAGTTTGGCTCAAGCGTATCACGAATCATTACGCCTGCCTTGGCAAACGGGTCCGTGTTCTGCACACTCTCGACCTTCGCTATAATCGCCCCGGCGCCGGAGACCTCCTCGTAGGCAAAGTGGAACTCATCAGCGTCGCTCCAGATATCGGTGCCCGAGGCGGTCATCGTGTAGGTGCCGGCCGGTGCCTCTACGAAGCTGCCGACATATGCCGGATAGCCCCTGAACCACAGCGATAAGGAGTCAACGCCTTCTCTGGTCCAATCCTGCCCGGGACTAAACGTGCGCTGAGCTTCTGAATAATTTGCTGTACCAGAGTTGTCGTAGAAATATGGCAACGACTGTTTGCCGCCGTGGACAACCGTAGTCTCAACGTAATGCTCTCCCTGAAGGAAATCTGGATCAGGATGGCCTACAGTAGAACCATTTGCAGGATTGCCGTATCCGTCTATCCACGTACTAAATATCTCGTTGGGTGGATAGTCGTTGTAATCTTCAAAATCGTCCATAACAAGATAGTCTACTACTGTAAATCTCCAGAGGGCTCCTACATCCCAGCCGGTAGTGCTGTTGGCCTCATCAACGCGCCAGTAGCAGGTCTTACCCAAATCCAGGCTAAGGCTTCCATCGATAGGATAGCGTTCAACATCCTGCTCGATTCCACCGATACCATCGTTGACATCATCAAAGTTCTCGCTGAAGAAAACCCTGTGCTTGGGTGATAATCCTTCCACATACGCACTTGGTCTCCACGTCAGGGCCACTTCCTGCGGGACATCTGTCGCCCCATCAGCCGGAGAGGGCCTGCTCGCGTTTCCTCTGGGAGCAGCAAGAGCCTTAGATTCATACAGCTCCTTGATATCCTCCGGACTCAGGGCCCGGCTGTAGATGTGGACTTCATCGATAAGGCCGCCCCAGATTACGACCGCAAGATAATTGTCACTTTGTATACTTTGATATGCTTCAAAATTAATCCAATTTATAAATCCTATAAGTCCACGGTCTTTATGTGGTTGATTGGCATACGCACCAACAATAAACAATGTATGTGTTGCATCATTAATTTTTGATGTCAGACCAGCTTTGATGCGGCCAATATTGTTAGTATTTATTTCTCCCGGAGTTTGGTCCTTAAAGATGAAGTCAAACTCCGGATTAGCATCCCATGCTTCAAGCAAGAATTTATAGTGTTTGTCATTATCATAATCAAAACTCACAAAAACCTTCTTCTTAGCCATAGTTTCATTCCTTTCATTAAAAAACACAGAATTAATTATATCATCAATTTGTCCCAAGACAAAACAACCTCTCTTTAATCCTAATCAGCCCTCAGTCCAAGTTATTATTTGTAGTCTTGTCTGGATTTGATACAGGGGTTTTTATCTTATTGATTTTTCGAATGTGATAATTAGGATATTGACCATTTTCAATTTGTTTTACAAACTGTGCTCTTGTCATATCTTCACCAGTTCTTGTATCATTATCAACTTAGATGCTACGAATGAGTCAGGCTTATGAAGAGGTGCACGCTGTGGGCACAATCCTTCGTAATCCGTAGAAGACATCTATCTCATATCTTTCGCTCCTGGTTGACTCTACTCTTCATATTCCCTTGCATGTTCTTCACATAACCATAGATAATGACCCTCGGGTGTTAACACTTTCTTTAAACCTCCCCAATTTTGGTAAGGATCCAATTCGTCCAATAGCTTTCTTAGTGCTCGTAGCCCCATTCCAGTGATCTGTTCAGCTTTAGTCCCTCCCCCGCTCTCTTTTGCTTGTTCAATAATGTTTTCCTCGCATCTCAGTTTCTTTGCCAACTCCTCCATCATCGTAATCTGATGCTTGAAATCCTCTGCAAAAGATTCACTCATAATACCAGTGATGGGGCTGACTAAAGGTGCCGTATACTTGATTATTTTGGCTAATTGAATAATATAAGGCCCTACTGTTTCGAACCACTTTGCTGGTTGTTTTATATCGTACCTGCCACCTTCAAGTGTCGGATGCCAATGCCCTGGCACCTGACAGCACAACTGTAACACCATCTTCTGACCAAATATGTTATGCAACCATCTATTTTCTTCCTTTGGCTGTATGGTGAATACATTCGGACAGTGTGACTCAGCCAATCTTTGTTCTGCGTCAAACAGACTTGTAAATCCTCGCTCCACAAGTTCCCGACAATCTAACAACTCATTAAGAATAACCTTCTGATTCCTGACGAGTTCATTTTCCATCCTATCAATACGCGTCACCACATGACCATTAACACCCTTTATTTGTACTAAAAGGTTTTCCATTTGCTCAAAAACTTTATCTTGTGTATCCACATGGAGACCAAAAAGCATTTTTGCCACTGAAACATTTTCCATTGCTTCAGGACACTGTATGAGCATCTTTCTTTTATTTATGGCGTTTTCCAACTGGCGATAATCAAATTCATACTTACACCTAATGCCAATATGCCCCGGACACGGGATTTTACGCTCAATATTCATTCCTGGATATCTTTTGAGTGTTAATTCCAATCCATCGCACAGTAATGCAAAGAAATTCTGTGGTGTTGGTCCGCGAACGCCAAGTTCTAAATATCGTTCATGATCATAAGCCCGGATTAAAGCTAAGTGCCTCAACTCTTCGCCATCTGCAAACAAGGCGCCATAACGCCAGTGCTTGTATGTCGTAAAACGGTGCGAACGGGCAATAAACCATGTTGGAATCCCCGGAGGAAGAGAGGCATTCAAATAGAACTTCATTGAGATCTCGTTCTGACCACTCCGAGCATTCCACAGCTCTTTGTAACCTCCTGCAGATTCAGATGGGTTCAAGGATAAGCGTTCTACTACAATACTAATATCCCTGTCTTCCAATGTGCGAAATGATAAATCAAACTGTTCCATCAATCGCAAGAAAACATCGCGAATAGGCGGTCGAATATTCGGCCAGACTATTTCCATATGTTCTTTTTTGAAAATTCCTAAACCAGTTTCGATTTCAGTACTTTCAAGCATTTGGCAGATATTCGATGCCACCCACTCAGCATCAAGAATAACAATATCAGCTAAGTCTTTGCTGTCCCTAAAATAAAGAATATCCCCCAAATCGTGTAGCCAAGTCGAAAGAACTACACGGTCTTTTTTCTTAACCTTCTTCTTATCCATAAGGTCGTACAATTCATTCGGGTAAATATACTTTTTATCTCTTCGAACGTCGCGAATCTCTTGAACCACAGCCAACCAAGAACTAGGCCAACGCTTGCCCATTAGAGGGAGTTTTGCCGCTTCATGTCGAATAGCTTCTTCAATTTCATCAATCCCAACTCCTTTCTCGTTACTGACTGAAAGATGCCCGCACACTTGAGGATATTTATTTCTGATATCCTCGTATGGAAGATTGGCTGGCCAGTTCTCAGTATGGGTTGCTACAATAAGAACAGGGGATTGAGGAGCTCGAGCCTTCACTACGTCAAGCCAATAGTAAAGCTTTCCTTGCTGCCAACCGTTACGGGCATTCCACACCAGTACAAAGAGCGACTGGTTGGTCAAAAAGAACTGATGTGTGGCGTGAAGAATATCCTGCCCTCCGAAGTCCCAAGTGTTAAGACGCATTCTGACGTCCACTTTGCTTGGATGATCCAGCTCCAACGAGCGAACCTGTAATCCGTGTGTTGTTTCCTCATTCAGGTCAAAACCTTCATCAAGTAGCCTCTTTAGCAAACTTGTTTTCCCCACCCCTCCTTCACCAACAAGTATCATTTTTGATACCCATTCTTGTTGTTCTCCTTCAGCCAACGCCCGTAAATACGACTTAATTGCTTCCAATCCCCGCCATACTATTGCTGGGGGTGGTGACGTCAGCGGATTTCCGCTCACATCAAGTTTGTTCAGTTCAGTTAACCACCCTATCTCAGTAGGTAATGAGGTTAGGTCATTGTCGTACAAATAAAGTTCTCTTAGCTTTTTCAGTTTTCCAATCTCAGCTGGTAGCGAAGTTAGCTCATTATTATTCAGCCTAAGCACGTGCAGTTCAGCTAATTTCCCAATCTCAGCTGGTAGCGACCTTATCCCCCATCCTGAGATGTTAAGGACCTCCTGTTTCTTCTTGCAATCTTCTTCTATAATTTCAAGAAGCTCTTTTTCATTTATAATACTCATTTTTGATATTCTATCTCACAACCCCTGACTATGCAAGTTTTGGATGCATACTAACTATTACTGCTATCCGTTTGACCGGTATAACCCTCCATTTAACACTTTTATGCACAAAGCAGCTTTGGTGCTCTGGTGGTCTTTACCTGTAGTTGGTATCATTATACCACCGATCACCAGATCACCGAGATAAACCAAGCTCTTAGGTCGCGGTAAATTCCAGGGCCATCAATTATCCCCCGACTGTGAGACTTCGATGAACCGAAGATAGGTATGAAAATATAATCCACGCCTTCGAAAATCTGAGTATTTAGAGGGATACCTATTATAACTTTAGAATTTGGCTATGAATTTTGTTTCTTAAATGATTCTTAAATGTAGAATGTTTACAGGCCTAGGTTATCAAGTGTAAGGTTGAAAGTTTTATACAATCTCTGTGGCGAACGTGTTTTGAGCTAGTTATCTGAGGAAGTGCGGAAAGCGTGAGACATTTATTCGACCAGTATAAGCAATGGGAAAACAGGCTGACTCATGCCTTGGTTTCAAGTCTCCATCAAGACCGAAGGTTGTTAAAGAAGTTCATTCAATGGTCTGTTGGAGAGACCGTAAAGGGAAAGTTGAGTATTGTGGGTGGAGAAAAGCGAAATTGGTGGAACAGAAGACCCGTTTCCTGCATCCTAAATGGTGGATGTGAATACCTGTTTGGTCCCAATAGCCCTGCGGCCAGGTTCTCCGCGGTCAGCTGGTTGAATGAGTACGGCCGGCCGGTTCGTGTACTGGATCAGTTGGGCCGCGAGGCAACGACCGAGTATGACGGTCACCAACGAGTCAAACGGATCGTCAAACCGTCCATGGCAGCAAGCCGTTTTAAGCTTCGCCTGCGGACTCTTCCTGAGAATCTGGCAGCAAGTAATGCTGCCTTGATAATAAGTGAAACAGCAGCGATGATGATATCGAGGTTTTTTGTCATGGCGTCTATTCTCAAAGCTAAAGGGAACCATAGAAGTCAATTCAACAGAGGAATTATAGCATTTGATGGTATAAAATGGGAATCAGGAGTTTGGGATTGTAAATGCTTGTTTTCTAAGAGGATAGACAGTTGTTCGTAGTGGTCCTATTGGCGCTTGACAAGCGCAACCGGTCCGAATACTGGGTTAAAAAGATCATAGTCCCAGGGCGTCAGGACAAACGCATATAAGCGTAATTAATCCTGTTTTCAGGAGCGCCTATCTTTATTGTGCCCCGCTCCATATTTTTAGTCTGGGTACATCCGTTGTTATTTGAGCAGATCGGCTACGATACTGACCCTATTGGTAAGATGTTGTAGGCTATACATTGCATAGCCTACGTGTTCTTGTGTGGCGTTTTTGAGAGAGTAAAAAGTGCCCGAATTTGACAGAGAGAAATTCAACAAATGCTGGAGATCCACCGAGGTAATCCGAGAATACCGACGGATGCTTTTTACCTTCGGGGCTATGGAATTACCTTACGTACTGGTGGCCGAACACGGCCGATTTAAGGACA
>JAUXAL010000092.1 GCA_030619925.1 Phycisphaerae bacterium
ATAGATTATAAGCTTGCACACAGCTTTTAATTCGGCTGGCTAATGAATCGTCCAAACATCTGTTGGCGTAGTAAGAATACCTAAGATAGTTAGGTATTATAAATAACTGACGTTCACATCTACAGCCGGGCACTGAGCCAATAGATTATCGCAGGGATGATGTGTTAGTGCGCTTCAACATCCGGATGAAGATTAAGGCATACCTCGCAGTGCGAGGTATAGCCTGGTTAAAACCGTAATGGCGGTCTGCACATTGGTGCCGGAGAGAATCTCGAAGCCGGGACTTTCTTCTCCGGCCTGATTGATGACGTTCGCATCTATAACCGAGCCGTAATGCCTTAATGGCAGAAATTTGTAGGGTGGGCTTTAGCCCACCGGAATAATCATTTGAAATGAAATTGGTGGGGCAAGCCCCACCCTACATTATATTTCTCCGGCCTGATTGATGACGTTCGCATCCGTTCGGCTCCGCTCAGGACAGGTTCTACGACCGGGCGATAACTCCATAGTCAATTACGAACGCCTTGAAGCCAGTCGTCAGCAAAGATAGCGAGGTCAAGAGAGTCCACTAAGCCGGAGTGATTGAGGTCTGTGCCATCGCAATAATTATTTGATGGGTTGCAATGTCTCTGGTTCAAGTGCGCTGCGAAAAAGGCAAAATCGATGAAATTAACGCCATCCGGACAGCGAAAATCAGCAACAGGAATCTGCCATTGCAATACGGGATAATTCATCTCCTCGCAGATTTCCCAGGTGTTCCAAAAATCCCAGGCTGCGGGAATGAAAGTGTTCCTCAACTGCATCTGGACTGTTGTTTTGCCCGTCCCGCCGGCACTGGTTGTCTGGCCGCTGGTTTGAGTATCCCAGAAAGATTGAGCAACCCTTCCTAAGACCCTCGTATATCCCACAAGGCCGCCGGTGTATTGGCTGCCTGATACGCTGCCTGTCGAGTAGGACTTGTAGGTATTGCCGCGCTCAACTTGTCCCACCAGCCCGCCGACATATGTGCTTCCCGTAACCGTGCCGGCGGCATAGCAGTGGGTAACTTCGCTTGCTTCGTTGCCTGTTTTGCCCACCAGCCCACCGACATTTCTATTGCCTGAGACGCTGGCGGTTGAATAGGACATGGTCACTTTGCCGTCGCCAATTTGTCCGACCAACCCTCCGACATACGCATCAGCCCAGACACTGCCGGTTGAGCCGCATTTGGTGATGTTGCCGGTATTCAAACCCACCAGGCCGCCAACGTAGCTGCCGCCCGAAACGACGGCGCCTTTGGCACAGCAATTTGTGATACTTCCGTGATTCAGGTAGCCTATCAGGGAACCAACATTTCTTCCTTGTGCAAAGATATCGGGATTGAGCAATCCTAAATTTTTGATTTCTCCACCGACTGTACCAAAAAGTCCCGTGTTCTCCTGGCGTGTTGAAGTCAGGGTGAAGTTGGAAATTGTACAGTCGTTGCCGTCAAAAGTGCCGGTAAAAGTCTCAATAACATTGTAGTCTGTTCCGGCTATGTCGCTCATGTTTACATCTTCTATCAGCATAAAGTGCTTGTTCCAGTCGCCGGGATTGGCGCCGATGGCGTTCATCTCCTCGGCCCTATAAATCCGATACGGGTCGTTAGCGGTCCCACTGCCGCCGCCATATTTGGCTTGAGCCGGCAAGGCGGAAAAACAGATGGTAAGGGATACAAGTAGCAGTGTTGTTAATTTACCCCTTTGCTTGTCAGTTACCGATTGAGGATGCTTGCTTGTAGTAAGATACAGAGGCCCAAACAGCCCAAAAGTCTTGCTCAAATTAGCCATTTTTTCTTCCTTAAATAAGGATGATTCTTTCCACGGTAGCTGTGCACAGCGCGGCCGGTAAGAATACCAACGTCGCCGGATAAGTTTTTAGGTTGGTTGTCCGTACCATTTTTGCCTCCTCTAAGATATGTTTTCTAAACACGAATATACTAAATTATGGAATGGGGGGCAAGGGAAATATCACTCGTTTGTGCACGTATTTTCAACCCGTGAAAGACGTGTTTTAAGGAAATTAAGCAGGCAGACACTTACGAGAAGGCCCCAGAGGTCTGTTCTGAGCGGTGCTTGCATCCTTCTTTTACGAAATAGGGGTATTGGACTAAATCTCAGAAATTGCAAGTTAAAGCCTTACGCAGCTCACTCACAGAGTAGCCTTCAACAGGACTGCGCAAGTGTGAATAATTATCTCGGTTTTAATCGTTTGTTGATTTCAGCAGCTCAACCTGAGCCTTGGCATCGGCAAGCTCATTTTGCATGTACGGGGTGTCTCTGAAGAAATCTTGGTATTTAAATATACTTTGGACTATGTTCTTTCTGCTGATGATTCCTACCAGCTTTTTCTTTGGCCCTGTAACTATTGGAACCCTTCGATAGTGGTTCTTAAGAAGACAGTCACAAACCTCAGCCAGACTGTCTTCCTGATCAAAACTAACAACATTCTTTGTCATAAAGTCCTCAACCTTGCCCGTCCTGCTGCCAACATCATACAGCAGCATCATTATGTCTTTTTCTGAGATGACACCAATCAGTTGCATCTGGTCATCGACAACGGGCAGGCCCGTAATATTATTTTCAACCATAATCCTTATGGTCTCTTGTATCGCAGTGTCCCTTTTAACTGTAATCACTTCCTTTGTCATAATGTTTTCTATTTCAAACATGTTTGCCTCTCCTCGTATAGTAGAATATACTTCTATGGTAGTAAGACATGCCTCTATGGTAAAATATAGACAGTAATTTTGTGCTGAGCAAATCAACTAATGCTCTAAATTGAAAAACTTTCGCCATGTCCGATATAAAACACCTCCCCGCAGCAAAATAAGATGCCCCCTATCCAGCTCCCAAAATTAATACACTCCCGATGTCTCGGAAGAGATAACGGTGTAGAATCGCCGGTCCCCGATTGGTCCCGATACATCGGGAGACAACATATTTTTCAAAATCCCCCTAAAACCTGTGGAAAACTGGAGGAGATGTTGACTACCCAAGATGTCTTTGAATTTTGCTCAAAAAGCGCGAATTTTTATGAATTTTTGCGAAAAAATGCAAAAAAGTGCGCATTTTTGGGACCGACCTCAAATCCACCTAACGCCTTTTAAAAAAAGGGCTTATAAAAATTTCCCCCCAAAGCCTTAAAGACTAAATGTCGTTTTTTGCTGCGAGACGATACGTTATCCGCTGAACGCTATAAGCTAAATTGATTGACCTGTTTTGGTTTTAATGGTACTTTATCGCCGGCGTAATTAGGGGAGCTGAATCGTGGAATTATCCTGGCTAATGAGGTTGAGAATCGCTGCTGCGGTTGCCACAGGTGTGGTTTTGATTGGTATTTTGGCCTGGCCGCTGGCGGCGTCACCTGGGCCGTTCGGCACTGTGCGTGCTGGCGCTATAAGTTTCGGCGGCGCAGTAATTTTGGTAATCTTGGCGCTTTTGGCTGGCCTTATTGCCTATTTTCTTTCCTGGCCGTACGGCCGAGAAATCGGCATTTTGGCGGCCCCGTCCGGCTTAGCCATCTGGGCTGTACGCTCCGGTAATATGACTGCTCTAATGCAGCTAAATCCAACCGCTGCACAGCGTCAGGCACTTCTTACAACGCTTAAATGGGAACCGATTTTCTGGCTGGTTATTGTCGCTGCCGGATTTGCCGGTGTGCTATTAGGGCAAAAAATCCAGTCTAACCTCAAGCCGGACGAGACGCAGGAAAAATCTAACTCTCAGCCAGGTAAATACTTAAACGCAATAATTGCCCTGGTCGGCTCAGGTTTAATAGCTCAGTTTTGTCTCAAAATATTTGCCCAGGACGTTAGAATATTCGACAACAGATTAGTTTCAGTTATGGCCCAGCCGACTGTCGGACAGATCGTTTTTGCTGTGTTAGTCTCGTTCGGGCTCGCTGCTTTCGTGGTCAAGAGATTTCTCCATGCCAGCTATATCTGGCCCACAATTGCCAGCGCCTTGGTAACCGCTTTTGCCATAAGCATTTACGTCAAACAAGATGTGCTGCAGTATCTTGTTCAAAACTGGCCCGCAGCCTTTTTCTCTAATACGGTTATTTCCATATTGCCTGTGCAGATGGTGGCTTTCGGCACATTAGGTTCGATTATTGGCTACTGGATGGCTGTCCGCTATGATTATTGGCGAAAACATGAAATGAAATAACAAAGTCCGCTGCATCTGGCAAATTTAGTACATCTTTTTTTTCAAGCCTTCTCTTTTACGTAAGTGTATATATTTCAAGCGGTTACACGTACATAGTCTTATAATCTATTTTCGGTGGTCCGACAAAAGTAAAATTGGTTGTTTTCGGGCTCGAAATTAGCCGAAAATATATTTGTGTTTAGGGTTTGGGTTATATGATGTTTTTGGACTAATGTAGTTATGGAATAATAGTATATAAAAGCGTTTGACGAGCATCCGGATGAACACTTGACCGGAATTTTTCGTAACATGTTATATATAGTAAAACCAGCCGACAAAAGGAGTTAGTAATGTTGGTTCTAAGCAGACAAAGAGATGAATCGATTATGATCGGCGATGATGTAGAGATTATCATCGTCGATGTCCGCGGTGATAAGGTCCGTTTGGGTATAACGGCCCCGAAGAATATACCTGTTCATCGCAGAGAAATATACGACGCGATTCAACGCGAAAAAAAAGAGTCTCAGAAGCAGCAGGAGAAGGAGCCCCAGACGCAGCGCGGGAAGGAACTCTAAGAGCAGCAATAAATAAGCGAGACAACCCTCAAGACTTTTTCGCTAACATTCGCACGCCGCCCTGTTTGTACCAATTTTTCCCCATTGTCCGGCCCTTTTAGGGTGCATTTCAGTATTTTCTTCTCAATCCTTTCACCAAAGCCATGTAACAAGAGGATAACTGGTCATTGTCTCCGGCTGACTTGCTGCTCCGGTTTTTTTGGGTGTTCTCAGGTTCGGCGGCTGTATTCTTTGTTTTGATTTGCCTTCTCACATCGGCCGGATTATTCGCGATGTACTTTAACGTCGAGGTACCTAACGCCCCATTCCAGGGCCTCTTGGTGGGAGGCGAAGAAGACGTCGAGCCGGTCTCCCTGGATGGCACCACCCCTGTCGAGAACTTTTACGGGCTGTCCGTCATTATAGCGGGGGATGATCATTTCAGTTCTGAAAGAGTATCGTTTGTCGGCCGCCACGAAGACGTCGCCCGGTTGTATTTTGTGCCCGCAGGCGGTCACGCCGTCAGAATATTGGCCGCAGCATTTTGGGCACGGGCAATAGGCGGTCACACGCATTTGCACGGTTTGCCATTCGCTGGACTGTTCGGGGGTCCCCAAACGTCCTATATCGCGTTTGGGGTCCGGCTCGGAATTGTCGGCCGGGTTGTCCGTGGTGCTGCTTGCCCGGCGTGGTTTGGACTCAGCCTTTATTCCGGATTCGCTCAGGGCCGATTGCGTGAGGGTCTCTGGCTCGGTCACGGTAGCGCTGAGTGAGGTTATCGGGCTGTCGGCCTGTATGTAAGCTGCGCCGACAATACAGCTCAGGGCGTAAATGGCAGCTATCAGGTTTAGAAAAACACCGCCAAAGCCTTTAACCGTTGCTTTTTCCACTGAATACCCTCCTCACAATCGGGTCATTTGGATTCGCAGAAGTCCGGATTTCTCAGTGTTTCAGTTGAGCCCCCCCATCGGTGATTGTTCACAGCATTATACTGTAAAGGCCGCTTCAATTCAAGCAATCAGTCGCAGAACGGCGTTTGAGAAGCCAATTGTGGGCGTTTGGCAAAAAGGAGAGAGGTTTTATAGGTCCAGAGCGGGAAGTTTTTTGCGGGTGCAGAGTTGTCAGGCGCAGTAAAAAAGGCCGCACGTCCCGATTCGGTCGGGACCCACGGCCCTTTAAACGGGCCGGTTAGTTTTGTGAGCACCCGTTCGTGTTTCTGCCTGGCTCTGAGGTGCCCTAATCCGCCGGCGACTGCATAATCTTTGTTGGCGAGGTCGTTTCCGCCCATATCAACACCGAGTCGAAGAAACGACTATACACCGTAGGCCCAGGCCATAAATTGGGTTCGGTTTCCTGAAAAACCGGCTCTTACGGTTAATGGGTAGCTTTTAGCAGTCCAGCCGTGAAGTTAAATTATAGGCGAGCAAAGCCGAACAGAAACAGCCTGACGAATATATGCGAAAAGTACCCGGCGTTATCACAGAGCGCTTTATGATCCGCCTGAATCAACTCAAAAAGAAAAAATAAAGGAGTTGCGGAGCGAATTGTGAAATTCTTGTGGGCGGTGGCAATGGCGAAAAAGTGAGAATTTTAGACGCAAACCAATTTTGGGCTGCTTATAGGGGGTACGGCCTGGGGGGTGAGGGGTCGGTATGTTGTAGGAGGTAAAGGTACTCCCTTTTTTCAAACAGACCTACTTTGCAGACGTCAAGTCAAACAATTTAGGAGTCCCATGACCGTCGGTAAGAAATAGCAATTTGTCCCCATGTAGCCCCTGTTACTACTCCAAGATTTTATCTCGAAGCTGACGGGCGAGCGCTTGAGCAAGTCTCGTCGAGCAATTTGTTGCAAGCTTCCATTGCGTTTATCTCGACTTCTTCTGGCGTCAGAAACAAGCGGAATAATGAGGTGGAATCATCGCTGCCGATTGTCGTTTTTGTGATACATGCAAAGGGTTTGTTTTTAGCCCGCTTCCGCAACAGCTTCCAATGACGACTTAGCCACCACGCAGCGCCGCTCGTACCCCACTCACCAATACCCGCAACGCACAACCAAGTCCGTTCTGGATTGTTGGCAGGGTGGATTTTCAAGATTAGAGCACAATCCGTTCTCCCTTCGGCCTTAGCGATGGTTTTTTGTGAACTTCTTGACACTATTCTGTCATTTTTAAATTGGAGAAAAGTATTGGAATCATTGTCTAAGACATCAATCGATTTGAAGTTAGTCAAGCCACCCATAGTCACAAAAGAGATGTCCATTAGCGGGTCCATCTCAACATCCGACCTAATTCGAGGTAATGACTTGGAACAACGGCCAATGGCGTAGGCGAGATGACTCACACTGCGTGTAATGGCATTTGAATTGAGCGTCGTGAGGTTGATGGCGAAAACCAGTATTCGGGGAACTTGGGACTGGGGCTTCGAATACATTGTGTCCCTGGTCGGAGAGTTGAGAGATGGATAGATAACGTACAATTCATCAAGGTCACTGCCAAATATTTGTCCGAATGCACGACTCCTTAGCTTTTGGACCATAGTATGAACTGCAAGGGTGAGAAGAGCGACAATCACTCCCCCTGTGATGTTCCAGATGATATCCCAGCATGCCTGTGGCATTATATCAGCTCCTTACTCAAGCCAGCGCCGTTGCAGAAAATGTACATTGCAGAAGCCAGATTATCAAGTGCAAAATTGAGCCGAGCCGAGCAAGAGCACACTGGTGTACTCCTCATATAACCCGCAACTCCCTCCGGCATATCCTCAACGCTGATATTGGCGCACGTCGAAGAAGAGATGAAACATCTTTTGTCTATGTACTCTACATAAAGCTCCAGCACCCTCGCATGGTCTCCCCTTGTCGGGACCGGATTCATCCCACATCTCGGCTGCCAGGATAAGCACATCGCCGCAATTGTGTGGGATTATCCCAGCGACACATCAACGGAGCAGAACTATGATTGTCGGAAGTAAGGCTATTGCAACCAGAGCCAATACAATGACCAGAATTAGCACCACGATAGATGTCGGCTTGTTAGGGATACGAAACTCGAACTTCTTGTTTTGCTTTTGCTCTTCCTTGTAAGTGAACATCGTTTATCCTCCTTTCGTGTTATCCTTTAGTGTCCACAAAGGGCGAGCTTGGTGGCATGTCTCAATGAGAGCTTTGAGACAGCCATGCTATCCTTATGATGTGCGGCACGGCCCTGAGAACAACCACACCTAAAAAAAATTGACATTGGCACGAAATACGCTATACTCACGTTATCCTTATGATGTGCGGCGGCGCCCGGATTACTTCTTTTTTCCAGCGCCGTCGTGCTTTTGGCATACGCTCTCTTGGTGCAGGATTAGCAAAAATCCTAATCTTCACCGTGATGGTGGCCAGTAGTCCAGTTAGTCTAAAAGCTTTTTGAGAGTTCATATTCTTCGTCCACAAAAAAAACGCGAGCCAAGTATAGTCTCAGGGTGTCGAAAGGCTGACACCGCCCTCCATCCAAGAGAAGACCACACTTGGTTCGCGTTAGTAACAGAAGCGACGAACCAATAACCTGTATAATACCTTCTTTCAATGTACAAGTCAACATGAAAATTGGCCATTTCAAAAAAAATTCCATTTTTCAACTGGACCTCTTACATATTAGGGTCAGAACGACCCCCTTTGGCACCTGTAGCCTACGGAGGAAAGCTGGAGGGTTTGCTTAGTTGACCCATTACCCGGCTTTCAGGCCATCAAATTCTCTATATTATATATCGCCGTCCTGCACTTCCAAACTTAAGCGCACTTTTCTCCACATTCCAGACTTGGCACGAATCAGGTAAGTTTTAGTCAAAAAAATGACCAAAAAGAGTAAAGTCTAAAGACGAAACCCGCCGATATGCATCTGTAGCTTAGTTGATTCATTATCCAAGAAACGGCCAATTCTGCCCGGAATTGGCCATTTTCATTAGATGTATCAGCTTTAGCTCATTGCCCAACCGACCGAGCAGTAAAAGAAAGAGTTGCATACACCTGCCGTCACATGCTGACGCCCCCCTCTTTGACCTGCCCAACTTGCTCCTGGACAATTTACGCCACTGCTGATTTCATCTCACTGGTCATGTCGTCTGGCAGAAACATCGACGGCGCCCCCTCCAGATAGTTGTCCTCCAGGTTCTTCACTCGTTCTTCGATGTTGTTTGCGTAGGCCTCAAGTTCGCTTCTCTCACCCTCGCTCTTCCCAGAATCTCCAGACATTCATGTGGACGGATCGGCTGCACGTGCACACTTCCTCGGCCCATTCCGAATCGCGCCAAAAGGAGAATATAGTACAATTGTTGTTGACCCGCCTTGGCCATAATAAAAAAGCCCCTGCTGCCCTGTGACGTGCGGGGAAGGATACAGAAAGGCAGGGGCGCGTTCAATTAACATGATTATAGACCTTTTTGTTAGCGAGGTCAAGAGAATTATGCCGTACAAACGGGGACTCTGAAGACTACGCTACCAAGCAAACGGCTATTGAGGCGCATCATAGGTAGGGCTGGTGTTTTTTAGCCAATATTCCACCGGTGGACAATTTAGTGCTTGACATCCTACCACCAGTAATTACGATCCGAGTACGAAGCTGGGGGATACGGCTCTGCAAGGATGCAACCGGAGCACCGGCTCCGTGCCTTTCGGCAATATTCTATAATGTTTGTTTATGGATGTGTCTTTTATGTCATGGTATAAGGTTACAATTTCTGCTCATCAAGCAAGCCTCTATCAACACGGAAAGCTGCAAGACAAATTTCTAAAGATATTCATGGTGCTTCGTGGACCTAAGGATATGGCCCTTTTCAGTGGTGGCTGGTCTCATTCTAACACTTTCAACATCTATTTTTTTACACCAGCTTGTGCTTCAAATCCCGCTATGAAAGCTTTTATAGATAGCTGTAGTGCCGTTCCTTGTGATGAGCCTACTCGTGAGACAGAGAGAGAATTGTGTTTGCTTATGGGATATTCAGAGAGATGGCGCGACTACATCTGGCATCCAGACCTTCCTTAGAATGAATCCCAAAGAGCCAGAACAACCAAAGCCGTAAAATCTGAAAAAAGTCTTGCAATACCAGCCCGGGCGCGAAACCGCCTCGCAGGAAACGCCCAGAGGAGCAATGACCTGTCCCCGGAAGGAGCATGAAAAAGCTCGTAGTCATTTGACTATCCGCCCTCACAGTCGAAACTCTTTTATGGTAAATCGCAGGAATGAACTTGAAATCTAATCTGTTTTATGGTATAATGTCCATTTAACTATGGATGGTTCATCGTTCGTTGTTCATAGAAAATAGCAAATAGTCAATCATCAATCAGAAAGGGGGGTTCCTAAATGGCCATCGTTTCACAAAACGCTGGAAAACAGGGCTTTTTTGTCACATCAGGCCAAAATAGCGGAAAAACTACGAAGTTTTGACTACTTTTTATGCAAAACAAAGCCAATTTCCGAAAAAGTCAAATGAATGTAAATCTATATAATACAAGGAATTATGAAAATAAATCCAATTGGACACTTGGTGAAAACAAACCCAATTCAAACCCAAACAAAGCCAATTTCCAAAAAGCCCAAATGAATGTAAACTCACTTATAACAAAGGATTACAGAAAAAAAGATGATTTCGCAGTCCAAAAAAACAAACCCAATTCAAACCCAATTTAAAAAGAGCCAAAATGGACGTAAACATCTATTCAACAAAGGATTATGAAAATAAACCACGCCTTCGCCCTGCGGGAAAACAAACCCAATCAAAGCCAATAAATACAAATATGTCAGGCCTGCTTAAGTGCGGCACCACGCATCGGCATGGAACGGATGCGGACACCTGTGGCGGCGAAGACAGCGTTGGCAATGGCAGGGGCAATAGCAATGATGGGTGTCTCACCGCCCCCGGCCGACGGGATGCTGGTATTGTTAATCAGGTGGACATCAATTTTGGGAACATCCTTGAACCGTGGCACCCGATACCCGGCGAAGCCGGCGTTCAGGATCCTGCCGTCTGCGAATTGTATTTCCTCGCTCAGCGCACCACCCATACCCATGATGATGCACCCTTGTACCTGAGAAAGCAGGTTGCCCGGATTCTGGATGGGGCCGCATTCGAAGGCCTCACAGACGTGATGCACCTTTATCTCGCCCCGTTTGCGATCAATACCTACTTCCACACACGCAGCCACACAGGAATTCTTTTCCGTTCCGCAGGCCAGCCCCACCCCTATATCAGCGGTGACCTTTTTTTTGCGTGTGGGCCAATCGAAGTGCCTGGCGGCGGCCTCAAGGACAGTTCGTATGCGCGGATTTTCGAGATGGGCAAGTCTGAAGGCAAGTGGCTCAGCCCCTGCCGCTGCGGCAAGTTCGTCCATAAACGACTCTCGGGCAAAGTTGTTGGCCGTTGCAGCGAGGCACCGGTATGCCCCTTGGCGCAAAGGAGAATCGGAGCTCACGGATCGAGTTCTGACGTTGGCTATCCTGTAGGGTGGTTCGATAGCAGAACCACCGGCGTTGATGTTGGTGAAGTCCCAGGCAATAAGCGAGCCGTTGGCGTCCAAGCCACCTTTGCACTCGATTACTGCTGCCGGCCGGAAATAGGCCCAGGTGAACTCCTCGGCCCTCGTCCAGCGCAGCGAGACCGGACGTTCAGCCGCCCTGGCCAATCGAGCAGCTTCTTCTGCCGCTTCACCAGTATGTTTGCCCCCGAATCCGCTACCCATATCGGGCACAATAACGCGGACGCGCTCGGACGGAATTCGGAAAGTGCCGGCCAAGTCTCCTTGCACCGACTGGGGGCCATCGACGCCCGCCCACACGGTCAACTTGCCGTCTTTCCACTCCGCTACTGCCGCCCTTGGTTCCATTGGCGTATGCTGAATATAGGCGACTTCATAGGTTTGCTCCAGGACCTTGCTTGCGTCGGCAAGGCCTTTGTCAATAGAGCCGCTGGTTCTGGGACGTGTTCTTCCGCCCGGCCGAGCATTTTTCTTGAGATGGGAAAACAGATCCTTGCTCGATGGATGAGAAACGGTTTTCCAGGACGCGGTTTTGGCAACAGCCTCCAGTGCCTGGGCGGCACGAAACGACGACGGCGCAGCGCATCCCACGAACTGACCATCACGGACGACGACCACGTCCTTCATGGCCTTGGCTTTGGAAAGGTCGATCGATTCGAGCGTGGCCCCATAAGAGGGGGGACGCAGAATTTTTCCGTAGAGCATATTTGGACGCACGATATCCGAAGGATAACGGTGCGCTCCGGTGACCAGGTCCCGCCAGTTCGGCCTGGGGACGGCGGTGCCGAGCACCTCCCATTCGTCGACCGGTGTAAGAGTTACATCGGAGGCGATGGTCTGTGCGAACGCCCCGGCAACGTCCTTTGTTTTGGCCAGATATGCATAGGTGATAGTCTGTTTCGTTGCCTGGTGCTTAATAGTCCCATTGCGTACGTCCAAGGCACTACGGTCAACCTTCCATTGCTCGGCTGCAAGACGCGTCAAAAGCTCGCGGGCGGTTGCGGCGGCACGCCGCACGGCGGGGACGGTGGAAGGAGTCGTCCGGCTGCCGGCAGTTCTACCATCATCAGGGACGAGAGCCGTATCAGCCATCACCAGGCGAATCCGGTCAACGGCAACCCGCAGCTCTTCTGCCGCCGCCTGTGTTAGTTGTGCTCGTGAACCCTGGCCTTCCTCGACCTTACCGGTCATGACTGTAATTGTGCCATCCTTGTTGATGTGGAGTCGTGCCGCGACGGTTGCGGACTGTCGGCGGCGACCGACAGAGACGCCCTCAGTCACCGTGATCAGAAGACCCGCACCGAGTAGTTGTACAAAGGAACGTCGGCTCAGCTCGACCTCACATCTCGGCTCATCGGGCCGCTCAGATCGCTGTGACTCGAGCTTTTTGGCAAAGATATCCCTGATCATAAGCTTTTACCTCTGTATCTTTTCAGCGGCGCGACGAACGGCATTGAGGATTTTCGGATATCCGTTGCACCGACACAGGTTGACATTCATCTCTGCGGCAATCTCTTCATCTGTAGGGTCCGGGTTCTTTTCAAGCAGCGCCACTGCCGTCAGAATCATTCCGGGTGTGCAATACCCGCACTGCATCGCCCCTTCTGCAAGGAAGGCTTCCTGAACAGGATGCAGGGAATCGCCCGTGGCCAGTCCCTCGATAGTAGTGATAGTCTTCTTATCAGCCTGAGCCACGGGGGTGACGCAAGACAGGACACGTTTGCCATCCATCAGGACGCTGCAGGCACCGCAGCGGCCCTCGCCGCAGCCGTACTTGGTACCGGTCAGATGCAGCTCCTCCCTCAAGACATCAAGAAGAGGCCGTTCCGGGTCGGCGGTGATGGCCCTCTCTATTCCATTAACAGTCAAGCTAATCGTCACATCCATAAATAGCCTCCGTCGAACCATGTGTTGACAGGAGCAATATCGCCGACGCCCTCGGCCTCGCGAGAAAAACGCGACCGGGCCTTGAGATTCTCCATCACCTCAACCGGCAGGCTCCTGATAGCGACCGAGCCGCTAAAACTGGCAGTGGGAAGGTCTTTTTCCTCACCTGCCCACTTATCGTTTTTTTCCTCAGCGTCGCTCATCCGCTCGCTCCGCGCAAATGCCCCTTGCCCATGAGTAGGAAACGAGCCTGAATCTATCTAATCCGAGAGCATTATAGGGACCGGCTGGTATGGTGTCAAGACAGACCAAGGTCTTTTAATACCAATCGTAGTGCCTTTTCCAATAAATAAGTTTAACTTTTTGATTCGCCTCCGGCGAAGCTATTGAAATAGATTCGGCCGCTTCGCCCCTGTGCTTTTGGGCTTGGCCATCTGGGCTTGGCCATCCTGCGGACTGCGGACTGCGGACTTGCGAAAGCAAGAACGGGGGGCTTCGGTCGCAATGACGACAGGGTTCGGCACGACAAAGTCGTGCCTTCGGTCGCAATGACGGTACGTTCGGAATGACGACACGTATCGAATGTTACACTCACTTTTTAGAAACGGCAGTAGCGCCCCCGGCGCTGAGCAGGTGCGTTTTGGACCGGCCGCCACGCCACAAATCGTACTGTGGGTCAGCATAGCGGTTGAAGAACTCGTAGAGCCTTATGCGAAGCTCTTTTTGAATATCACCCTGTTTTGGCTGGCCATACAGATTGAACCGCTCGCCAGGATCGTTCTTCAGGTCATACAGCTCATGCGGACCATCCGGATACCGCTCGACATACTTCCATTCAACAGTCCGGACAGCCCGAACATTCTCAAATTCGTAGAAGACGACATTGTCCCACTCAAAGGTCTTTGCCTTCAGTGCCGCCGAATAGTCACGGCCGGGCAGCGTTGGGTCATTCGGCACCTCGTCTGACAAATCGAGATAACTAAGAACCGTAGGAAGCAAATCGTAGTTACTCGTCATCAAATTGGATTCGCGGCCTGGTGATATAGATTTGGAATGCCGGAAGATTAGTGGAATCCGCATCGTGCCGTCAAAGGCGTGCAGCGGACGAGTATGATCACCCATTCCCCAGATACCATGATGACCGCCGGCCCATCCCTGATCTGCGGTAAAGATGACCAGCGTCTCGGCGTCCAGGGCGAGCTTTTTCAACGCGCGGAGAATTTCACCCACGCCATCGTCGATAGCACTCAGCTCGCAGGCGTACCTGCGTATGGCATGGAGGTTGTTGATGTATTCTTTGTTGTTGTGAAGCCACGGGTGCATCGGCCCGCGGGGAAATGACGGCAATTGCTTATCAGCGTAATAGGCGGCATGACGGTTGCGGGCGGGTCTGCTGAGGGAGCGACCGAGGCCGTACGGCCCATTGTACGACAGGAACAAAAAAAACGGACGGTTTTTGTTCTGTTCGATAAACCTCACTCCATGACTTGTCCAGAGGTCGGTCAAATAACGAGGCTCAGTGCGGACTTTACCTTTTTCAATGACTTGCGCATCGTAGAAAGTGCTCGTGCCTCCGTGCGGCATGGTGATCCAATAGCTGAATCCTTCCTGCGGATGCATGTTTTTACCGAGATGCCACTTGCCGACCAGTCCGCAGGTGTATCCGGCTTTGGCGAGGATTTCCGGCAGAGTGCGGAACTCTTCTATTGTGCTATAAGCATTGGTCCCCATTTGAGCTTCATCACGGTTCAAAAAACAATGAACGCCGTGCTGGGAGGGTATGAGGCCTGTGAGATACGTCGCGCGTGTCGGCGAGCAAACCGCGTTGGAGCTGAATGCCTCGGTAAAGCGGACACCTTCTTCTGCCAAGCGGTCGATATTCGGTGTCCGAATATCGGGATTTCCATAACAGCCCAGGGTCCAGGGACCATGGTTGTCGGTCATGATGAGTATAACATTCGGACGGCGTCGGGAAGCCGAAGCAGCAAATGACCGGCCCACGAGGACCGCGGAACAGCAAACTGATTTATGTAAAAATTCTCGCCGAGTCACTTTTCTATTATTCCTCATTTCGCATCGTTTCCCGGCTTCCTGCCAGAGGCTTGTGAAGCCATTGCCGAAAAAGCAATCTTCAAACAAGTTTTTAACAACTCCCGTGCTATTTGCTGCGTGTCAGCGCCCTTTCTTGATTTTAACGAATGCTGCGGTGATGTTCAACAACTCCTTTTTCTCCCCACCATCATGCGGACAGGTACTGATTCTAAATCGAAGTGGCCAATTGTCACCCCCATAAAGAAAAAATGGGCCGGGCTGGATTCGAACCAGCGTAGGCTTACGCCAACGGGTTTACAGCCCGTCCCCTTTAGCCTCTCGGGCACCGACCCATTTCAATTGACTATTTTCTATTGTCTATTGAAACGAAATATACAATAATCAATAATCAATAGTCAATTGTCAATAGTCAATAATCAATATGCTCTGTTGAAAACCTTATGCGGCACGCCTGATTATCATCAGGTTGTGCGTCAATATCCTTAATAAACATTCACGCTCACGCGATATATCGCTACGATTTCGCAACGCTGAACCCAACAAACGCTTATGCTGAGAA
>JAUXAL010000120.1 GCA_030619925.1 Phycisphaerae bacterium
GGTCAAGGGCATACCTATTACCGAGTATTGCGATAAAAACAATCTCGACACACGGCAGCGCCTGGACCTGTTCATTGACGTCTGCAAAGCCGTTCAACACGCGCATCAGAAAGGAATCATCCATCGGGATATCAAGCCCTCAAATGTGATGATTACGCTGCATGATGGCAAGCCGGTGCCTAAGATAATCGACTTTGGCATCGCCAAAGCAACACAGCACCGGCTCACTGAAAAAACGTTCTTCACCGAATACCAGCAGTTCATCGGTACGCCGGAATACATGAGTCCTGAACAGGCGGAGATGACCGGTCTGGACGTTGACACGCGCAGCGATATCTACTCGCTTGGTGTTTTGCTCTATGAGCTTCTCACCGGCACCACGCCGTTTGAAGCTGAGAATCTTCGCAGTGCTGCTTACGATGAAATCCGCAGAATCATCCGTGAAGACGAGCCGCCCAGGCCATCCACTCGCTTGAGCTCCCTTGGGGGTGCGTTGACCGATGTTGCCAAACATCGCCGTGTCCAGCCGGCCCAGCTTTGCAAAATCGTCCGCGGCGACCTGGACTGGGTTGTGATGAAGTCCCTGGAGAAGGACCGGACCCGGCGATACGAGACTGCCAATGAGTTTGCAGCGGACATCGAGCGGCATCTTGGCGATGAGCCTGTTGTAGCCGGTCCACCCAGCGTGGGGTATCGGCTGAGTAAGTTCGTGCGCCGCAACCGAGCACTTGTTACTAGCATCGCGGCGGTGCTGGTTGTGCTCGTAGCTGGGATTGTGGTCTCGACTATCTTCGCCATCGGCCAAACGCGAGCACGTGCACAGGCTGAGCAGGCGGGCAAGAAAGAGGCCGCCGCTCGCAACGAAGCCGAGCGACAGGCAAAGATATCCCGGGCTGCGGCCGATTTCATCACCAAGGGCGTGCTCGCGATGGTGAGCAAGGGTGACAACATCAGCATACAGGAGAGTCTTGATGCAACTTCGGAGAACATCAAGGGGAAGTTCGAGGGCGAGCCGCTCCTTGATGCAGCGGTCCGGACAATGCTCGGATCGTTTTACTTTCACCTCAATAATAACAAGGCGGCAGAGCCGCACCTGGAACGTGCGTACCAGCTCTTTCGGGAGCAGTTCGGCGAGGAGCATCCGGTAACACTGCACTCCATGAACAACCTGGCCATGCTGTACAAGGACCAGGCCCGTTACGACGAGGCGGAGTCGCTGCTGGATGAGGTGCTGAAAATTGGGCCTCGTGTGCTTGGTGAGGAGACTCCGGAGATGCTCCAAGCCATGAGCGACCTTGGCGCGCTCTACTGGCTGCAGCTTCGTTATGACGAGGCAGAGCCGCTGCTGGTGAAGGCGATAGAGGGCCAGCGTCGTGTGCTTGGTGAGGAGCACCCTCGCACACTGGAGTTGATAAATAAGCTGATTGAACTCTACGAGGCCTGGGGCAAGCCGGAGAAGGCCGAGGAATGGCGGGTAAAGCTGCCGTTCGACAAGACGCGGGCGAGCAGGCCACTGCCGGAGTATGATGCACTGTTTACCCGGACAGAAGACTGGACAGGTGGGGATGCGGTGTATTCGGTGGCGTTGGCTGATGATATAACGCTCTGGTTATACGGCGATACGTGGATTGGTGATGTTGTTGATGGGAGGCACAATGGCGCAACAATGGTGAACAACACGATTGGGCTTCAGCGGGGCAAAGACCCCGCGACAGCATCTGTTAAGTTTTTCTGGGGTACGACAAAGGAGGGTAAGCCGGCGGCCTTTATCAGGCCGGCCGACGGGACGGGGTGGTTCTGGATAGGTGATGGCGTCGTGGCTGATGGGAAATTATACCTTTTTCTTATGCAAATAGTCAAAACCGATGAAAAGGGGACGTGGGGATTCAAACACATCGGGACGTGGTTGGTCGAAGTGGAAAATCCGCACGATGACCCTTTGGCCTGGCGAGTCAGGCAATACAAAATTCCTTACGGGCGATATTCGAAGGACGGCAATCTGTTTTTTGGTTCGGCGGTTATGAGGGACGGGGATTTTGTCTATATCTACGGCAGCAGCGAAGACTGGAGTAAAGGGATGGGTGGGCGAAGCATGATAATCGCTCGCGTACGGTTTGATGAAATGACTGACTTTGGGAAGTGGCGTTTCTTTTGCGATGGTAATTGGCAGTCGGATATGGCAGGTATCTGTGAACATTTTGACGGTACGGCAGATGGGTATTCGGTTTGTTATCAGCCGGCTATTAAGCAGTACGTGGTCGTCTATACAGAAAACGGGTTGTCGAAGAATATAATGATGCGGTTTTCGCCGACGCCGGTTGGGCCATGGAGTTCTGCTTACAAGGTTTACGAATGTCCCGAGGTCGAGTGGCATGAGACGTACTTTTGCTATGCGGCTAAGGCGCATCCTGAAATTTCAAAAAAGGGCGAATTGATAGTTACGTATGTTTGCAATTCCACCGATTTTTGGAAAATGGCGGCGGATACGCGTATCTATCGGCCACGTTTTCTGAGGATTAAATTTAATGCTCAAGGGAAATGATAAAACGATGATGGTTTCGAAAAGAGGTTAATTATGGCAGGGATATTGACTGAAACTGGTATTGTGGTCCGTTTTCTAAAACGGTCGATCAGGATGCCGGTTCATCTTCCAATTGGTCGGGCTTTGCAGTAGACTGTCTGGCGATATTCAGCAGCACCCCAACGGCAGCGGAACAGAGCAGCATACTCGTTCCCCCGGCACTTACAAACGGCAGAGGTATGCCTTTTGTCGGCAGCACAACTGTCACCACCCCGATATTCAGTGCCGCCTGAGTAGCGATTGTTAAGACAATTCCGCCGGCCAAGAGCTGGCCGAAACGGTCCCGGCAGCGCACAACCACCAGAATTCCCAGCCAGACAAACGCGATAAACAGTCCAATGACCGCTGCGTTTCCGATGAAGCCGAGTTCTTCGCCGATAATCGCGAAGATAAAATCTGCTGTATCTTGCGGCAGATGGCCGTATTTGCAAACTCCCTTGCCGAGTCCTTTGCCCCACAATCCGCCGGAACCAAGAGCAATCAGCGACTGGTTCGGCTGATAATTAATCGAGTCCACCCATTTATCAGGGTTCAAAAAAGCGATAATTCGCTGCATTCGGTCGGGAGAGTGTTTTAGAGCTATGAAAAAGGCAACAGCAGCAAACGGCAGAGGCGGTAAAATGTGCCGCAATCTTACGCCGCCGATTATTAACATCACAAAGGCCAAAAGTGCCATAAGTGCTGCTGTACCAAAATCTTCGATGATTATCAATCCGACTGCCACTGCGACAACCGAGCAGATAGGGACAAACCTTTTCCAGTATAACTTAATGTCAGCCCTGAACTTATCGCAGACGGCGGCCAGGAAGAAAACAATTGCCCATTTCGCCAGTTCAGAGGGCTGAAAACTTACCACAACGGGCCCAATGGGGATTTTTAACCAGCGGTAGTGCTGATTTATCCTGGGAACCAATCGCGGCAATACCGGGTAAAATCGCTGTAATGAAACGACTATAAGTAACGCTATACTAAAGACTAACAAATAGCTGGTCAGATTTTTTAACCAGCCGTTAGCTAAGCTGAATCTGCGATAGTTGAAAGAAGAAACGACGTACATAATGATAGCCGCCAAGGGAAAAAACAAGATTTGCCGCAGGGCGGGGAAATCGTAAAATCTCTGTAAGTCAAGCTCCTGATTGATGTTGGCACTGGCCGAGAAGACAAAGACGGTACCGAGAGCCATCAAAAGAACAATAACCACAGCAATGCAATCGACGAGCGGATTGTCACTTATCGTAGTAACCACTGGATTCTGCCATACTTGGAGTAGGAGACAGTTTCTTCAGCAACTCAAATCAGCCTCTTTAAATGTATTTTTCGGCTTATTGGAGCTGATAGCAGTAGAAATTTCTTCGTTGACGTGAAGTGGCTAATTTGGTATAAATAAAATCGTTGAAGCTTGTGCCTGTGCAGAGCCTGCCCTGAGCGAAGCCGAATGGGCGGGCATCTGTGGCTCTTACTCCTCTGACGTGTGGAATCTTTGTAGCTTTCAGGTAGAGGAGGAGTTAAGAATTTCGCATTTCAGTCAACCACTTATATTGGGCTTTTGAAGGAGGATTATTATGTGCGGGAAATTGACTTATCTAATTTCTTTTCTTTTAGTACTGGCTCTGGCCGGTACAAATGTGGCCTTTGGTGCCATTGTGTGGGAGGGCAGAATCAGTAGCGGTGATGATGATGTTGAAGAGGGTGTCCCCGGCGGCGGTATTGATTTAAGCAGCAGCGACCTGGAGATGCCCTATGAAGACGAGGGTAAGGGCAATCCGCAAGTAATAGGTCTGCGTTTTGTGAATGTCGCTATTGCCCAGGGCGCACAGATCGCCGGCGCATACATTGAGTTCGAGATCGATGAGGACAAAGGCGGCACCCAGGTCGTTAATCTTATCATCGATGGCGAGCTGAGTCCCGATGCCGCTGCGTTTAGTTCGAGCGCGAATGTTGCCAACAGGCCCAGAACGACGGCAAAGGTGCAGTGGGGTGTGCCGAAGTGGACTACCGTGGGCGTCAAATCGCAGACGGCGGACATCTCCGCTATCATCCAGGAGATAGTCAACCAGGACGGTTGGAAGAGCGGCAACGCCCTGGTGCTGGCCATTGGAGACGACCCAGCCAATCCCTCCGAAGGCGTTCGGTGTGCCAAATCTTACAATGGTGACGCGTTCGGCGCGGCACTGCTGCATATAGAAATTCCCACTACAATTGCTACACAACCGGACCCGGCTGATGGCACCCTGTATCAGGATACATGGGCGGCTCTTAGTTGGTCTCCGGGACTGTCTGCGGTCTCGCACGATGTGTACTTCGGCGAGAATTTTGCCGATGTGGAGGCCGGCATAGGCGGCACGGCCGTAGGCAGCTCGACCGACGCACTTTACATTATCGGCATTAGTACGCCTGGCGACCCTTATCCGGACGGCCTTGCTGCAGGGGTGACTTACTACTGGCGAGTCGATGAAAAGGAGGCCGACGGTACGACACACAAAGGCGATGTCTGGAGCTTTACGATTCTCTTCCAGACTGCCTATGACCCCGACCCGCCTGATGGTGCCAGGTCTGTAGAACCAAATGTGAAACTTAGCTGGACGGCAGGTTTTGGTGCCAAATTGCATACTGTGTATTTCGGTGACAATTTTGACGATGTGAACAGCGCCGCTGGGGGCGCCCCCCAGGGGACTACAAGCTATACTCCCGGCCCTCTTGAATTAGACAAGACTTACTATTGGCGGGTCGATGAGTTTGATGGCGCCGAGACGCATACAGGCGATGTCTGGAGTTTCAAAACAAGGCCCCCGATAACCATTACCGACCCCAATCTTATTGGCTGGTGGAAGCTTGATGAAGGCCTTGGCAATAATACCGTTGATTCGTCCGGCCACGGCAATCACGGCACCTTTGTTGGCGACCCGCAGTGGGTGACGGGACTGTTTGGTGCTGCACTGGAGTTCGATGGTATGGACGATCTTGTCGACTGCGGGAATTCAAGCAAGCTTGATTTTGGGACAGGCGATTGGTCTGTTTGTGCATGGATAAAAACGACACAGTCGAGCAAAGGAACCTGCTTTGCCAAGGGAGGCGATAGCAGTGGTGGAATACGGTACACGGTGGCTATAGGCGAACAAGAGACGGGTAGAATCACCCTGACCACGGATGACGATAACTCGAAAGTGCAACCAACGAGCAGCAGCATAGTAAGTGATGATATTTGGCACCATGTCGTTGGGATGAGAGATGGGACTACGTTGAGTGTATATATCGATGGTGTGCCAGATGGAACCGCTACCATAGCTGCCGAATACAACCTTTCCGGCACATCTCAGCATAATGCCCTTCTCGGGGCCATAACACGCCACCCGAACGCCACTCCGGAGAAGTATTTTGATGGCGTGATCGACGATGTCCGCGTTTACAACAAGGCGCTGACGCGAGAGGAGATTGCAGAGATTATGAAAGGCGACACAACACTCGCGTCTGACCCGAGCCCGGCTAACGGGTCAACAACAGACATAGAACGCGCGACACCGCTTAGCTGGTCGCCGGGAGATAATGCGGCTGAGCATGATGTGTACTTCGGCACTGATAAAAACGCTGTTACCGATACCGATACATCCGACACGTCGGGCATATATCGAGGCCGTCAGAGCCTTACCGCCTACACTCCTCCCGAAGGCGTCGAATGGGGCGGCGGGCCTTACTACTGGCGTATCGATGAGTATAATACCGACGCAACGGTCAGCACAGGCAGCCTCTGGAACTTCACGGTAGCCGACTATCTTATCGTCGACGATATGGAGTCCTACAACGACCTTGACCCCGCTGACCCGGCGAGCAACAGGATATTTAACGTGTGGATAGACGGATACGGCATCGATACAAACGGCTCTATCGTTGGTTATGATGTTGCTCCGTTTGCCGAGCAAACTATCGTTCATAGTGGTAGGCAGTCGATGCCGTTCGCCTACGACAACTCCGGCACGGCAAGGCATTCAGAGGCGACCTTGACGTTGACACAGAGGGATTGGACTAAGGAAGGTGTTGGCACATTAACGGTTTGGTTCAGGGGTGATTCGGCTAACACTGCTGCGCCGATGTATATTACTCTCAACGGCACTGCGACAGTCTACCACAATAATCCCGATGCCGCGCTGATAAGCACCTGGACCCAATGGAATATTCCTCTGAGCGACTTCAGTAATCAGGGCGTGGTCCTGACCAATGTCAACTCGATTACTATTGGCTTAGGCGACAGGAACAATCCGCAGGCCGGCGGTGAAGGTACGATGTTCTTTGATGATATTCGGCTGTATAGATAGGCCCAGATGAATTCGGTCGCTGCTGAAACCGCTCCGCCAAGTTTCAATTGGGCCGGCCTGGTACCCGTTAAGAAGTAAAACGAAATGAGAAAACCTTTTGGTTTTGCAAAAGATGGTACGATATTTGTGAATTGTCTTAGGTGGATTGGAAAACTTATCTGGAAGCTGCTGCACCGTGGTAAAGGGTAGAATTTTGCTGATGGATCCCGGGTCAAGGATGGTGATATAATTTTGAGATGAAATAAGACTTAACATTTTATAAAACTCTTTTGAAAGGATAAAATCATGTCAAAGCACTACACAAAATTGTTGCTCTTACTTATTCCGCTGCCCGTGTGGTTTTTCTTATCGCTGGCTGTCGGCTCGGCAGAGGAACCATGTGAGTTGTGCCATCTCTGTCAGAACAAGGCCCTGGTCAAAGCGGCGATTCTTGCTTTTGACGAAGACCCCTATGATGCAAACCTGCCAGAACAGTTTGACCCGAATTACGTACAATGGGACGCAGATTCAACTTTTGCTGAGGGGCCAACTCCACATCATATTGGTCCGGTTGCATTCGAGTCCATCATCTCAGAGGGTGACATGGTTGCTGTTCGTCTCTCATGGAATACGGGCCCGCTCCTGGGCGTCCCAGGTATTGTCACCACCTATACTGAACTTGCTATATATCGCATTGCTGGCGGAAAGATTGTTGAAGGCTGGGTCGCAGAAATATTTCAGTATTCGGACCAATATGATTGAAGGGAGTAACCTATGAGCTCCGAATCCCCACCAACACTGGAAACCGCCGAATGCGATAAACTCCAATGGGTAATGTCCGGAGCTCCAGATGAACGAACATAAATTTCTCAAACTCTTTTGAAAGGAGCAAATCATGTTCAAGCACTACAAAAAATTGTTGCTGTTACTTATTCTGCTGCCCGTGTGGTTTTTCTTATCGCTGGCTCTCGGCTCGGCAGAGGAACCATGCGAGTTGTGCCAGCTCTGTAAGAACAAGGCATTGGTCAAAAAGTCATTTAACTCTCTGGCTTGTGGCGATGTCGAACAGTGGTATGAATTCTTTGACCCAAATTACATACACCATTTTCACTCTGAGTACGCAACAACGCTGGAGCAAGTTGCGTTGATGTATAGTTATGACTTGAATAGTGGGTACCAGCAATCTCCCTATCCCGTAGTAGAGGACATAATCGCAGAAGGTGATAAAGTCGTTGTGTATGTCATACGTATGGGTGACATGGAAGACTGGTTCAAGGAGATATGGATACTTCGTATCGCCAACGGCCAGATTGTTGAGGGTTGGAGTGCACAGGAAGTTCTTGGTTGGGGACGGCCGCCCGTTCAACCTTGGCCAGAATAATTGCCAGACGTTTTGGCCAATAAGCTTGGTGTGAGTAACTCACGCATATTTTCGCGTGACTTCATAGAACTGAGCCGTCCAACTACTGAGTAGAGCTACTTATAGATTTTATTATAAAGATTTTTGACAATTTTCTTCCGTTACAAATACGCATACATCCATTTCATCTAAATTCAGTAGGGCCAACACATAGTCGATTTTGCATATATACCATCATCACCATATATTTATAAACAACCTTTCAGTGCTTATAAATTTTCTTATTGTAGCCGCCATCATCGGGCAGATATTCTAATAGATTAGAATTTTGGAAAGGAAAACTTATGAGCCAAGAATGTCATTTGCTAATACGCACTGACGAATCGACCAGGCGAAGATTCAAAGCGTGGTGCTTCCAGCAAGGCTACTCCATGACAGCAGCGATAAATGTTATGATGAAATCAGCACCCCGCAATGGATTCAAAATTAAGTCCAAGTGTGATATGCCAGCGAAGAAAAAATGAGAGGGTTACGAAAATGAGAAACTAGGAGAAACTAGGGACAGTCACCTATTAATGGCTGGGGACAGTGTACGAAGGCGTTGACTGTGCCTAATAAGAAGAGGCAGAACACAGAATTCAGAAGACAGAATACAGATTTCGAGCTTCGAGAATCCAGTATCAAGTATCAAGCATCCAGCTTTGTATCATAAAAAAGCTCGTAGTCATTTGACTATGGTTCATTTCCCAACCTGTTGCCCGACGGAGCGTGAAAAAGCTCGTAGTCATTTGACTATCCGCCCTCACAGTCGAAACTCTTTTGTGGTAAATCGCAAGAATTAACTTGAATTAGTATTATACGCATCAAAACCCCCAAAAGCTCGTAGTCATTTGACTATGGATCATTTCACTACCTGTCGCCGGACGGAGAATGAAAAAGCTCGTAGTCATTTGACTATCCGCAGCCAGCATCTCACTTGGTAAATCTGTGCAATCCTTCGACTCCGCTCAGAGCCTACCCTGAGCAAAGCTGAATGGGTGCGCAATGACAAAATCTCAAAATATAAGTAACAGACCACTAGGTGGCGCTGACACTTAGTACTCTGTCAAATTTGATTTGATAGTTTGGAAGGGTGGCAGCCTCAAGCGCAGTACCCGCTTTCGCGGGCACAAGCTTGGGGACGGCTTCTCCTGTATTCACCATCCCCAAAGCCTTCGGCTTTGAGGCTGCCACCCAACCATGGAAATGACAACTTACAGATTCAATCTTGACAGACTACTAGGTGGCGCTGACACCTAGCTAATAAGAAATTTTACTTGACACAAAACATAATGTATTGTATAATATATATCTAACTAATAGGCTAAAATAGCGGATGGTCGATGGTGAATAGTGAATCGTCAATCCGCATCGTCTAATCAGCGGAGCGAAATATTATTCGATTTAAGATCCCACATTTCAGATTGAAGATTGTCCACTCTTTGTGCCTTTGTGCCTCTTTTCCTTTGCACCTGACAAAGCTAAGCAGCTTTGTAATAGTTTTTATGCAAAACAAAGCCAATTTCCGAAAAAGTCAAATGAACCTAAATCTATATAATACAACGGATTATGAAAATAAATCCAATTGGACACTTGGTGAAAACAAACCCAATTCAAACCCAAACAAAGCCAATTTCCAAAAAGCCCAAATGAATGTAAACTCACTTATAACAAAGGATTACAGAAAAAACGACGCTTTCGCAGTCCAAAAAAACAAACCCAATTCAAA
>JAUXAL010000122.1 GCA_030619925.1 Phycisphaerae bacterium
TGTCAAGCAAGGCAAGGTTTTGAACATTTAAATTTGTGTAACCTGTGCCCGCGAAGACGGGTATCCATAGTCAGGTAGATTTCGATATTAGGATTTCGGATTTATGTTTCAGAGAGTACTGTCAACTGTCCTCTGTCAACTGTCGTCTGTCTTCTGTCCTCGGTCCTCTATATCTGTCGAGAACGCTCTACAAATCGCACCTTTTTATGCAAAACAAACCCAATTTGATGGATGCTCAAATGAACATAAAGTCTTTTCATACAGTGGATTATGAAAATAAATTCAATTGGACACTTGGTGAAAACAAACCCAATCAAACCCAATTTCCGAAAAGCCCAAATGAATGTAAACTCACTTATAACAAAGGATTACAGAAAAAACGACATTTTCGCAGTCCCGGAAAACAAAGCCAATTCAAACCCAATCAAAGCCAATTTGCTGGATGCTCAAATGAACATAAGCTCACTCTCAACAAAGGAATATGAAAATGAAACCGCCTTCAGGCTCCGCCAAAACAAACCCAATCAAACCCAATTTCCGAAAAGCCCAAATGAATGTAAACTCACTTATAACAAAGGATTATGAAAATAGATGGCAGCGGAGAGTCAGGAAAAACAAAGCCAATCAAACCCCATCTTTTTCATTGATTTGGGGACAGAAAGGTGATATTATACAGCCATGCATAAGCGACGAGGATTCACGTTGATAGAGCTGTTGGTTGTAATCGCTATTGTTGCGCTGTTGATGGGGATATTGCTGCCGGCGCTGCAGCGGGTGCGGAAACAGGCCAAGGCTGCTGTGTGCAAAAGTAATTTACGTCAAATTGGCATGGGAGCCAATTTTTATGCCGAGGAGTATGATTTGTTCGTTCCTCGCGGGGCGTCAGGTACCAAGGCCTGGTACCAGTTTTTTATGCCTTTTCTGGCCCAGAAAGTGGTCGACAATGATTACCGCAACGTGGATATCTATCGGTGTCCCAGCTACCCCGACAAAGAGCAAACTGTTTGCTACGTGGTCAACGGATGGGAGTTCGAAAGCAAAACTGACATGGTCGGAAAAGAGATATTAAGACCGTCCAAGATCAGTGACTGCACTCGCCGAGCAGATACCATTTACCTCGCCGATAACGAGGGCGGTCCGTGGCGACACATTATCAGAAAGGTAGACGACGATGGAGCCACTAAATGCGATATATGGAGCCCGGCCCATCTGCCCCCCTCTGAGGGAGACAGGCGGGTGGCACAGGCTCGACATAGAGACGGCTGCAATGTGCTGTTTCTTGACTGGCATGTCGACTGGGTAGCCGCTGAAGATATGACCGTAAACCTGTGGAGATTTGAAAAATAACACATTGACCGGTCAGATGAAAGAACGATAGTGCTCTGTTACCGGTGAACGTGGCAGTCTATTTTTCAATGACTTATGGCTAAGGGAGCGTATAATATTGGTGTATTGTCTTTGGCGCAATTTTTGAAGGAAAAGTGGTTATAGCTATGCACAAGCGACAAGGCTTCACATTGATAGAACTTTTGGTGGTAATCGCCATCATCGCGCTGTTGATGGCGATATTGATGCCGGCCCTGCAGCGCGTGAAGAAACAGGCCAGGACCGTCTACTGCCTCAATAGCCTCAAACAAATTGGCATGGCCATGACCATGTACGCCGATGATAACGGGGGTTTTATCCCCCGTGCAATGGACCATAAAGTCAAATGGATCCTGGTTTTCATTCCGTACTTAGGCAATGAATATAAGCACATAGAAGACTACCGGGAGGTCAAAGTATTCCAATGCCCGTCCTTTCCCCGTAACGGAGTAGGACGATACGGCAACGAAAATAAGGACCAGACAGTGGATTATGTCGTGAACGCCTGGAATATGAAGGATCCTGGCTTCTCAACCGGCGACCAGGGAAACCAAATGGATGAGCCGACCAAGCTCAGCAATGTTAAGTCTCCCGCCCAGCGGATTTACATGGCCGATAACGAGGCAGGAGATTGGCGTGCTGTGGTACGGAACAGACGTGAGTTGCATATCGAGTCCGGGTTGAACCGTCTGGACGTCTGGTCGAAGACGCATATGGCCGCCTCGGAGTGGACTATGAAGGGCAGTAACCTGACCCGGCGGGTCTCGGCCAGTCGGCATCGCAACAAAGGCTGTAACAATCTTTTCTTCGACGGCCGCGCTGACTGGCTCAGTAAGGTCGACAACACCTCTCGATATTGGTGTGGCGCAGAGTGACACGGACTAACACGGACTGACACATGAGAACTGGTGATTAGTGAGTAGATGCTGGATGCTTCCACCTTCGCTGAAGCTTCCATCTTCGCTAAAGCTATGACGGACAAGTCGGCGGACAAGCGATGCTGGGTGCTCGCTGCTTGCCCCGCACGAATTAGGCTCTTGCCGCCTGCCCCCACATTTCGTTAGCGGGGGTAAATTGGTGCAGGGTCATTGTGAGGCCTGCGCTTTGCTCAAGGGTAAACTCCGCGAGGAATCTATTAGAAACGTCATTGCGAGGAGCCCTTCGACTACACTCAGGGTAAACTCCGGGACGAAGCAATCTCAAAAAATAATCATTACTTGTCCTCGAGCGAAACGAAGGAATCAATCGCAGGGCTATCCGCTATACACTAACAAATACACCATATATCCGATGTATCCGCAGAGCAGCAGCGTACCGCCGGCCCGGCCAATAACGCGCCTGCCGATTAGGGCCGCGGCGGCAAAGGCCGCACTGACGATAATCATAATCCAGTAATCGACGCCTCCTGCAAACCGCTGGCCTACTTCAAATGCCCGAACCGTCCCTGCTCCGCCGGTGACAAGCAGGGTATTGAAGATGTTGGAGCCGACCAGATTGCCGACGGAAATATCGTGATGGCCCTTGATAGCGGCTACCACGCAGGTCGCCAGTTCCGGCAGAGAAGTCCCCAATGCAATAATAGTCAGGCCAATAACAGCGTTGCTCAGGCCGATTCGCTCACCGATAAACACGGCCCCGGCCACAGCAATTTTTGCCCCCAACACCAGGCCTATCAATCCGATAACAACAAATAGCACGTTCTTTTTCGTATCTCGTATCCCGAATGTCGTATCTCGCTCCTCGCTTTGGGCATCGCGCTTCGCTGCATAGACCGTCAGTAGTATCAACACCGAAAACACAGCTAACAGCACAAGGCCTTCGGGCCGCGACAAATATAAGTTGTGCAGAACAGGCCATAGTAACAGCGCCACCGCTACCATCACAGGCACCTCACGGCACAGCGTTTGCTTTTTGACCTTGAGCGGCCGAATAAGGGCGACCAGACCGCCGACAAGAGCCAAATTGGCGATGTTGGAGCCGAAAACGTTGCCAACGGCTATGTTTCCTCCGCCGGTCTGGCGCAAAACAGCGGCGATGCTCGCAGCTACCTCAGGCGCCGAAGTTCCCATTGCCACCACAGTCAGTCCGATGACAAGGGGACTGATGCCGAGCCGCTTTGCCAGTCCTACCGCTCCGGCTACCAAAAAGCCGGCGCACTTCCATAGTATCACCATTCCCCCAACCAGGAATATAACAGCTGAGATTAGGTCCATTTCAAAACGTCCGAAATCATATGTGCTTATCCTTACACTAAACTCTATGCCTTGTTGCTGAATTATAAGAGCAATGTCCACTATTTCAAGCTATTTAGTCCCGGCAGTAGAGCGTATTCATCGTGCGTGATAGAATAGGGGGTAGTTATAGGAGACAATGAAGATTGATGATTGATTATCGATAAATGCTGCTGCGAAACAATAATCAATTGACTTTTCCCACGACCAGACAGGCATTATGGCCTCCAAAGCCGAAAGAGTTGCTCATTGCGACATTGACCTTTGCCTGTCGAGCCGCCAGAGGCACAAAGTTCATCTTTAAGTCACAGCGCTCGTCCGGATTGTCCAAGTTTATAGTGGGCGGGATGGCCGATTCGTTAATGACCTTGACGCATACTATAAGCTCGACCGCACCGCTGGCCCCAAGTAAATGTCCAAGGCAGCTTTTCGTTGAACTAACGGGTATTTTGTATGCGTACCGGCCAAAAACAGACTTTATGGCCGCACTTTCAGCTATGTCATTTAGCTCAGTACCTGTCCCATGTGCGTTGATATAGTCTATCTTGTCTTTTTCTACGCCTGCATCAGTCAGTGCCAGCTCCATTGTTCTTGCGGCACCATCACCGTCCGGCAGGGGGGCAGTAATGTGATAACCATCATCGGTCGCACTGTAACCGAGAAGCTCGGCATATATATTTGCGCCGCGTTTTTTTGCATGGCCCTTTTCTTCTAAAACCAAAACGCCGGCGCCTTCGGAAAGAACAAATCCGTCTCTATCCTTATCAAACGGTCTTGAAGCGGCCGGCGGGTCATCGTTGCGTGTGCTCAGTGACCGGGCACCACAAAATGATGCCAATCCTATCGGCGTAAGAGCAGCTTCGGCGCCGCCGGTTATTATAATGTCACTTCGTCCGCCAATAATGTTACAAAAAGCTTCGCCAATAGCGTGATTGCCGGAGGCACAGGCGCTGACAATAGAAAAATTGGGACCCCGCAGGCCGTAATGAATGGCGATATTGCCGCCGGCGGCATTGGCCATAAGTCTTGGAACACAGAAAGGAGAAACTTTACTTGGGCCTTTTTTCAAAATCCTTATGTGCTGGTCTTCAATTTCCTTGATGCCGCCTATGCCTGTGCCTACGATGACACCGACACGAAAAATGTCTTCTTTCGAGAAGTCGAGTCCGCTGTCATCGACAGCCTGGATCGCCGCAGCCATAGCAAACTGGCTGAAGCGGTCCATTCGCCTGCCTTCCCGCTGGTGGACGTATTTAGTTACGTCGAAAGTTTTTATCTCGCCTCCAAAGCGTACCGGGTATGCACTGACATCAAATGATTCTATGATGGAAACGCCGCTTTTACCCTCGCACAGCTCAGCGAAAAGTTCGTCAGCGGACTCGGCTAAGGCCGTTACGCAGCCTAAGCCTGTAATAACAACTCGCCGTTTACTCATACTAAACTTATTCGCTACTCTTGGTTTTTGGACTGTGCAACGTTGACGACGTAATCGATTGCGGCACCGACGGTCTGGATTTTCTCAGCCTCCTCGTCTGGGATGCTCAAATCAAATTCGTCTTCAAATTCCATAACAAGCTCAACCGTGTCCAGTGAGTCAGCATTCAGATCGTTAATAAATGATGTCTCACGCGTTATTTCAGACTTGTCTACGCCCATTTGCTCGCTTATTATCCCGATTACTTTGTCTTCGATCGCCTGAATATCTACCTCATCAACACTCACTTGTTTTCCTCCCTAATCGAATAGAAGTCCATTTCGGTTCCCGCCCGTCTTGGCTCGGCCAAGCCGAGACAAGCAAAGCGGAGTCCATTTCGTAACCTTACAATCAGTCTCCAGCTTCACAACCTAAGTATTAATAATGAGGCATCAACTTGTATTGACGTCATTTATTGTTTTGGCGGGTATATTACTCTCTAAAGTGCTTGTCAACAAATATTTTTTATTTTTTTTTGGGGGGCCATGTTGAGTTGATAATTGATTATGCTCTGTTGAGAACCTTCGCACAAGTCATTGCGAGGCCCGAAGGACCGCTCGCCGGGCTGTGCACTTGGCGCAGCAGGTGGCAATCTCTTGTGTAATAAGCAGAAAAACCGTCGTCGCGTTTGAAATTGGGTTTGTTTTCATTGACTCCGAATGCACAATATATTTTCATATATCTCTGTGTAATAGATGTTTACGTCCATTTTGGCTCTTCGAAAATTGGCTTTGTTTTGCATAAAAAGGTCATAATTCTTTGGCAAGCTGGGCTGGATAGGCGGTTTGTCCGGGGGCTGTCAGATGCTTGCGCGTTGGGCCGGTTAGCGAGGATTTGGGTTTCACTGGCCATCAGGAAGGCCTCCGGATTGATGATTGACTATTTGCTATTTGTTATTTGCTATTTGCTATTTGCTATTTGCTACGAACAATCCATATTTAGATACATATTATACCAAATTTTAGGTTAAACATCAAGTAAAATTAACCACAGATTTCACAGACGCCGTCCCGAGGATAGTCGAGGGATCTATTAAAATATAGCCACGAATTGACACGGATTAGCACGGATTACAAGGAAAAAAGCTGAAAAACCTGTGTCAATCCTTAGGCTGCCCCCTCCGACTCTGCAACCTCTCGGCCGAGGCAGAAAATGCTCCTGACCCCTTTGAGGGCAGGTTTACAGAAAATCCTGAGCTGGTCTAACCCCTTGTTTGTCCAGAACTTCTCGAAGATCCGTTTGGCCTCCAAGATGGGCGGGCACTGCTGGTTGTCGGGTTCGTTTTGCATAAATTTTCCTTGAAGCGAAGTGGATAAGTTGGTATAAAATAGTATTGGAGAAATGTAAGGATTTTTGTCTTCTGACTCTGCGGAATTATAGTCTTACCGTGGAGGAGTTAAGAGCTGTACATTTCAGTTAACAGCTCATGTCGAGCTTTCGAGAGAAGGAAGTAATGTCAAGTCGTAAAAAACTGTCCTGGGTAGGCACAAAATGTGATCAGAATTTTGCACTCAATATGATGACAAAACCACCAAAAAATGTCAACACTATTTGGATTTCTTCCCACCGCCTTTTCAGGCGTTTTCTTAATGCTGCAGACAATTTGTTTTTCTTGCGCAAGTATGGTATTATATGGTGAAGCGAAAACGCAAAAACTTGACAAAATCAGTGGTAAATAGGTAATTTCCAATACAGGTTGTGGAGGCGTGAAGAATGTCATTGCGAGGGAAAAAACGTATCGTGTCAGTTTGCCCAAAGACAGGTAAGTATCTTAGGCACAAAAGGAAATATTGTTGGTTGATATGGGTGTTTCCCATTGCAGGGATGTTGTCGCTGATCTGGTTCCTTATCCGTGTAATACCAAAGCCTTCACGAGCGGCGTATCCCTGCCAGCGGGTGGCGGCACCGCTTGCGAGCGGTTTTGTGGTTTGGCTCGCGGGGCTGATCGGTTCAATTTTAGCATACCGTAAAGCAAGGCGATACGTCCGTCAATCGCGATATATAGTGGCGGCGATCTGCGTGGTTGCAAGTGTTATGGCGATATGGTGGTCTATGAGCGTAACTGGAGAAAACCCCGCAAGCGCAGCATTCACGCCGACCGACCCACCGAACAGCCCGATTGGTGTAGCAAAAGGGATCCATCCCGGCCGCGTGGTATGGATTCAAGACCCGGCTGCAACCAGTTGGGATGGCTCCACCGGGAACTGGTGGGATGACGATAACACCGATCAAGACGTGATTGATTATATGATATCCAGAGCCATACGAACGCTTACAGGAGAATCGAATGACAAAGACGCATGGGAAGCGATGTTCAGATATTCTAACCGAGCGAGAGGAAAAGGCGATATTGGGTATCAGGCTGGAGAAAGAATCGTTATCAAAATCAATATGAACAACAGTGGCTCAGTAAATCGCATCGATGCGTCACCTCAAATGGTTCGGGGTCTGTTGCGCCAACTCGTCTACCAGGTTGGTGTCGCCCAGTCGGCGATTACAGTCTATGACGCACAGAGGCCTATAGGAGCTCCTGTTTACAACTGTTGCCATCCGGAGTTTCCCGACGTTGGCTACAATAGTAATATGGGGTGGGTCTCCAATGTGATTACATATTCTTCGCAGGTTACAAATTCTGCAGCCAGAAGACTGCCACAGTGTGTGCTCGATGCGGATTATATGGTCAACATGCCACTTTTGAAAAGACATGATTTGAATGCTGCGGTAACCCTATGCGCTAAGAACCATTTTGGCACTATTGGAAATCCCAGTGCATTGCACACATATATACGTTCCTGGAATTGGCCAATGGGCTCCTACGATCCGCAGGTGGACATCATAGGACACGAGGATATCGGCGGAAAGACCGTGCTCTACATAATAGATGGCTTGTATGGAGGAGATCGGTATGACGCAACGCCGAGAAAGTGGCGTTCTGCTCCTTTCAACAATGATTGGCCTTCAAGCATTTTCGCTTCTCAGGATGGTGTTGCTATAGATTCGGTTGGTATGGACTTCCTGCGTGGGGAGTGGTCGCTAAGGGATAACGCGGACAGGTATCTGCATGAGGCAGCACAGGCGGACAATCCTCCCTCGGGGACGTTTTATGATCCAGAAGGTGACGGAATTCGCCTGGAAAGCCTGGGTGTTCACGAACACTGGAACAATCCTGTGGACAAGCAGTACTCTCGCAACTTAGGAACCGGCGAGGGCATTGAACTGGTTACACCATCACTTACCAGTCCGGATGGACCGATTGAGAACGTAACCGCCAGGAAGCCCAATCCGGCTGATGGGGCGACAGATGTGCCACGAGATGTGGTTCTTAGCTGGACGCCGGGAATTTACGCGCCGCCAATCAATGGGCACAAAGTTTACCTCAGTGAGAACTTCAACGACGTCAACGACGGCATTGGCGGTATCACGCAGGATGCCAACAGCTATGCTCCACCCCAACGCCTTGATTTCGGCACGACTTACTACTGGCGCGTCGATGAGGTCAACGCGCCGCCCGACTCCACAATTTTTGAAGGCGAGGTCTGGCAGTTTACGACCGAGCCAATTGGGTATGCCATCGGGAATATAATCGCCACAGCTTCCAGCGTACAGCAGGCAAATATGGGCCCTGAAAATACGGTGAACGGCTCAGGATTGGATGCTGACGGCCCACACTCGGTAGAAACGACGGATATGTGGCTTAGCAGCGCTGAACCGCTGGGGGCCTGGATCCAATATGAGTTTGACAAGGTTTACAAACTGTACCAGATGTGGGTATGGAACTCTAATCAAGCGGTTGAGCCAATGGTCGGTTTCGGGTTCAAAGATGTTACGATCGAGTATTCGACTAACGGCACCGACTATACGACATTGGGTACTACTCACGAGTTCGCCCGGGGGCCTGGGATGCCCGGTTATGCTCACAATACAACTATTGATTTTGGCGGCGCGGCAGCAAAGTATGTCAGGCTCACGGCTACAAGCAACTGGGGAGGCATCATGCCCCAGTATGGTCTCAGTGAGGTTCGTTTCTTCTACATACCGGTCCAGGCAAGAGAGCCCAACCCGGATTCCGGGGCGACAGATGTGAACGTGGATGTGACCCTTGGCTTCAGAGCGGGAAGAGAGGCAGCCAAGCACGATGTGTACTTTAGCACCGACCAGCAGGCTGTGATAGACGCTACCGCCCCTGTCGCTACCGTGGCCGAGACCAGCTATGGTCCCTTGTCCC
>JAUXAL010000107.1 GCA_030619925.1 Phycisphaerae bacterium
CCAGGGAAAAACCATCCCCAAAGTCTTCGGCTTTGAGGCTGCCACCCAATAAAATTAATAAAGAATGTGTGGCAGCCTCAAGCGCAGGACTCCAGCAAAGCGGAGTCCAAGCTTGGGGATGGCCATTTAAGCCACACATGGCTACACACAAACTTCGCAGAGCCTGCCCCGTACTTGATACGGGGAATGACAAGGTCAGGCATTCAGCAGCTAATAGACAGAATTGGTATAACATCTTAACGACAAGCCAGTTACAAAGAAATCCAGCTTCTTGTTAGTCATGCAGAGAAAAAACTCCGCAAAAAAAATGTGCGAGGTGGAAAGCATAGTCGCGCCGCAAAGTTGCCGCAAAGCGTTAAGTTAAGAACGTGGGAAAGTGAGAAAAGTCAGAGATAAAGTATCCAGATATGAAGATCAATTGAAAAGAAGGAAATGTCATGAATAGAGCACAGAAAACATCCTGGTCCTTGGTGATTTCAATGTCGCTGGCAATGATCCTTTGAATCGTGGCCTTTGTTACCCACTATTTCAGAGTCGGCTCCGCGAGACCGTTCATATTTTCAGCCGCTGGCGTCATGGGCATCGGCGTCCTCGTTTTTCGTCTAAAGACAGACAAGGGAGCCATCACGCACGACGAACGAGATAAACTGATTGAAAAAAACGCTCATTTAGCCGGCTTCGGCGTGGTCTATCTACTTGTAATTCTGGTTTCCTTCATTCCTCTTGGCATAGCTCCAGAAGCAAAAATACCAACGAAATGGTTTCCAGGGCTGCTTATAGGAGCTGTATTCTGTCAAGGTTATGCGCAATCATTAGCGATTTTGATTCAGTACGGCTGGAGAGGTAAAGATGGCGAAAAGTGATCTAAAAAACCAGGTTCGTCGGCTGCGCTTTGAAAACGGCGAAATGACCCAGCAGCAATTGGCCGACCGTGTAGGCGTAACCCGCCAGACAATTATTGCCATCGAAGCAGGCAAGTACGCACCATCTCTGCCCCTGGCCTTCAGGATAGCCCGCACTTTCGAAGTACCGATAGAGAATGTCTTTCAATATGAGGGCAAGGATCCTTAGTTTTTGATACTGAAAACGGGTGTAAGAGCCAACCCGAAATACGGGTCGAACCGTAACAGGGTCATTCGAACTCCTGCAGCAGCTCCAGCAGTTTTCGGTCGAGCTTATGGCCGTGGAAGTCTTCGTACTCGACGTCTTTTCGGCCGGAGTCAAGAATACCGAATGACCCGCGGAAGTTCCAAACTGCCAGGCCAATCCCGTGGCCGGTAAGAATCTCCAGAACATCGCGCAGCCAGGCCAGGACCACCTTGTGCGGCGTCTTATTATAAGCGCCGCCTTCCCCGCAGTGCACGCCCACTCCTTTTTTCGCAAGGTCAGCCCACTTCTGATAGTGCTGTTCCAGACGTTCGCGGTCCCAGCCATGCCCCGGCCAGGCTGGCTCCGGGAATCTATCGCCGCGAACCCACGAGGCCTTGTAGTGACTCACGAACATCGGCTGATATGCCCGTGTACTCTGGGCGATTCCGAGGTCGGCCAATTCCGGGGCCGGTTCATTGCCCCAGCTCATACCATCGGCCACGACGATACGGCTGGGACTTATTTCACGGACAGCCGCCACTGTAGTCCTGACTACCCGCTCGTGGTCGGCACGGCTCATGTGCTCACCAATGGAAGGCGGCTCATTGATTAAATCGAAGCTGAGCTTATCCTTCGAAACACCACGATAGCGCTTGGCAAGCATCTGCCAGTGAAAACAAAAAGCCTTTAGCGGCTCAGCATCCTTCCACAAATTATGCGGCTCGGTGAATTCCCTGTTAACAGAATAGCCCGGCCCGCGATGAAAATTCAGACTGACGTGGAGACCGTATTTGCCGGCAAGTTCCACCGCCCGGTCGATTTTCTCCAGCATCGGCTCGTGGAGTTTGTAATCGTCGCCGTCCTTTATCCACAGTCGATAGCACATCGGTAAACGAACGAAGTCAAAGCCCCAGTCGCGCATCCAGCGGAAATCATCTTCCTGGAAATCGCCTTTGCTTCGCATTGTGAACATATCCAGCAGATTAAAACCTCGCCATCGCGGCAGCACCGTCTGCGCCACGGATTTGCTCCTCTTTGGTTTTTTCTTTGGCTGCTGTGCATACCCTGGCAGCGCCGCCGCAGCCGCCCCGGCCGCCACTATTTTCAGAAAGTCCCGCCGATTATTTTCCATTTCTATTTTCTCCTAACTGTTCATCCGGCTAATACCTCATATAACTATGGTTCCAACAAAATTTACAACAAAATTTATCAAAAAATTGGTCAGAATTTGGGGTTTCTCACGTTTTTTTTATGGTGATGTTTGTTTTTGAACTAAAATTGAGGATTGGTATGTCAATATGCGGGACTTGGATAATATAGATAATATAAAAACGCTGAAAAATGAACCTAAAACTACTTAAAATGAACAAAAACACATAAAAATGCGCGCTTTTTAGACAAAAATGAGTAAAAACTAGCACTTTTTTCAAATTAACATTTTGTTGGTTTGAGAGGTATGGGTGGTTTTTGAGGACTCCTCCCCACTCCATGCGTAAACAACTGACCTTGGGGCTTTTCCTTTCTGGGCCGAGATATTTTTCCGAAAAAGGGTGTTTCTTTGTTCTAAAATGGCCGATTAGTATATTACTTAAAATAATATATTAAAAAAATATGTTTTCAAGGATATTATTATTGTAATATTAATGAAAATATATTATATTAAGGTATATAGGCAGACTTGAAAAAACCACAAAATAATGGCGGTAAAAGGTTTGGTGCAAACGTTCTGATTAGGGGCAACATATGTTATCGGTGCGAGCATGAGTGGAGGCCTAAGAATATCGAAGTGGGTTCCAGAGTTTGCCCGACATGCAAATCTCCTTATTGGGACAGGCCAAGGAGACAAAAGAAAGGATAGTGCCAAAAGGTAAGATCAAAATATCATCAAGACGTTCGCAGATTGTCAAATTGCTATAGGCTGCTAAAAAAGGGGCCTACAATATGAAAAGAAAAGTTGTAATTACGGTTGTAGTATTAGGGATTTTATTGTTTGGCGTGATTATGCTCCACGTCCTTTCGGCCTTTTCTTCATTTACACTCGGGCTTAAAGAAGAACAATACAAGGTTCTCGTGTCCGACGCCATATTAGTGTTGGCGGTTATATTCGCTTTAGATCCTCTCTTTCAAGTGTCGAGGAAGGTGAAGAAACTCCGACAAGTGTCGAAGAACACGAGGAAGCTCCGACGGGAAGTTGCAGACGTTGTGATTGGGGGTGCATACGTTCTAATTAAAGGCAACAGATGTTATCGATGCTTTCATGAGTGGAGACCTAAGAATATGGATGTAGGTTCCAGAATTTGCCCGATATGCAAATCTCCTTATTGGGACAGGCCAAGGAGGAAAAGGTGAGGATAATGCGAAGAGATAAGGTCAAAATATCATCAAGACATTCGCTTAATCTTGTATGATTGCTGCTCGATTCGAATTGAGGCACACGGACGGAAGTAAATAGGAAGGAGCAGAGATAATGTTGAAGAAAATTATCGTTGTTCTCCTGCTTTTATTAGCGGCCTATTTTGTAATCAGCCTGATTATCACGCACACAGAATTAACACTTAATAAAACTCCTTCAAGCATGTTCAAATGGTTGCCCGATTTTGCTTTCAAGCTACGCGGCATTGAGCTAAACAGTCTAGAGCCAGAACAATACACAACAGTTGTGGGAAATATGATTTTTGCTATTGCTTTTATAACGGCGATGGTGCCACTGGTAGCGGCGTGGTATAACACAAGAAAGCTTCGGCAACAAATCCAAGAGGAGTACGGTATCAAGTCTTTTCCAATAAAACAGCCTGGAGCGGATGATTTGAAATGGATGTTGCCCCACTACCAAAAAGGGCAGCGGATAACTATTTTCGCCGGTTCGTTTGACTGGTTCGGTGATAAACCAGAGATGAGGAATCGTATACTTCAGTTAGCAAAAGAAGGGAAACTAGATTTAGTGAGTTACAGGTCTATAGGAGAGATTGAGGGGAGTTTCAGAGCCAAGGGAGATGAACCGTTGTTGAGTACGATAAGAGAGGCGCTAGGAGACCGATTTAGGGTTGATAGCAAGTTGAGTGACGTGACGTGTACGTTTATACAAAAATCGGCGGCGGACTGGGAGTTTCTTTATAAATCAAGGCCCGATGATGAAGGACACATGTTCAACGCCTGCGTTCTTAGCGACACTGACAAGAGCAGAGTTTTGTTACATATTTTGTCCGAACTGACTAAAGCCGAGCATTGGGGAAGGCCTGCCGATGATTCGAGTTAATTTGGCAAGAGTTCATAAACCTTAGGGGTAAATAGTGTTGATTTGTATGAGTAATAATTATATAATAATGTTGAGGTGTGTGTGATGGAAAGTTCGGTCAGTCAAATTGAGGCTGTAATAGGTGCTTGGCTCAAGGATGGGCGGACGCTCTACGTAAAGCGGTCAGGCCGGATGGAAAACTATCCAAACGTATGGAGTTTGCTATCAATTCAGTTCACACGAGACGAATTGGTGGATTTTACTGACTTGGTGGCTGCCAAAAAAGTGATGAAAAGAATGTCTGAGGAACGGCTCGGTGGTGCGCCGATTCGGTTGATTCATTATCTCAAATCGGCACGTTGCTCTGACAATCCAATGCAAGTGCCGGTAACTTTGCATCTTTATCAGATTGAATTAGAGCGTGAGCCAGAATTAAACCCGCAGTATTATGTAGATTACGCATGGTTTACCCCGGAAGAATATATTAAGGCCTCCGAGAATGCTACATGCGGTCTCTGCATGAGAATGTGGTCGGATTATTGTTATCAGGCCAAGCTTAGTAAGACCCGTTTCGCGCCTCGTGTGAGGTAAGACGATGAGAAGTAATACTATCTGCCAGAAAGACAAACCGATGAGAACAGAATCTGCCTGCTGGCAAACATGGCCTGAGGCCGCAGAGACATACTCAAGGTTGATTTCGGACCTGACTCGGGATTCACATTATTTGCGGTCACATGGGTTAAAGCCAAATCTCCTTCGTATGATTGGGAATTGCACAAATGCCCGTTTGTTGGACATTGGATGTGGAGACGGGTGGCTGTTAGATGAGGTGAGGCCACGCGAAGGATATGCCTGCGATATTGTCGAACAACCTGATGTCCGACCTGAGTGGAAGTTTGAAATCCAAGACATCCGATATCTATCTTATCCCGATGGCTTTTTTGACGTGGTAGTTGCCAGTCTAGTCTTGATTTGGTTGGAGGATGTGGACCTTGCCATGAGGCAAATATACCGAGTGCTGAAGTCCAGTGGTAAAATGGTTATAACCTTGGTGCATCCGTATTTTTACAGGATGGGAGAACCAAACAGTGAGGGGAACTTTGTGATATCGAAAGATCTATCGAAACCCTTCAAGATGCAGGACCTCAAGATTGGCGGTGTTGCCGGACCACTGACCTATTTCTACCGGCCATTGCCGGATTACTTGAATATCTGTGCCAGTGCAGGGTTTCGGATCCGGCAGGTGGCGGACTGGTTCGTCGATATGGAAGATTACGTCCGAAAGACTAAAAGTGGAATGGGTTCCAAGATTCTCAGGACGGGTAAAGTACCGATGTATTGCTTTATTGAGTGTGGTAAGGAGTGATTCATGTTTCGCGCAGGTCTGTCCGGCACCAACTGGACTGGAAAAACCGAAACTATACGCAGATTTGTGAGGGAAAACTCTCACCTTGCCATCAAGACGGTTTCTTTGACTTCACTTGTCGATAGATGCCCATTTCCAATGATGGAGGAGCAGACTCTTGAGGCCTCTCGGTGGATGATTGAACAAGTCAGGGCTATATGCAAGGCGGATAGTGAGGAAATACAACTGTTTGATAGGACCCCGGTAGACATTCTTGCGTTTACGCTATACGCAGAAAGTCGAACAGGCAACGGTAGTCCAATGGTACTCGAAAATGCTCTTGAGCTAGCTAAGTGCTTCGACATTCTTTTCTATCTCCCAGTTTCAGATGAATGGCCTATTAATGCGTCTGGCGACCAGAGCAGAATTCAGTTTGCTCGACAGATAGATTCCTACATACGCAAGGCAATAGACCAGTTCTCGCTTGACGTGGTATTACTTCCTTGGGACCTTGCTGAACGACAACTTTTACTTTCCGAATATTTTTCGGGCTTGCCAGTTACCTGCAGGAACGGACGATGAATCGGTCCAATAAATGCCTCTTCATCTCCCACTGCTTGCTCGCCCAAGTTGTGATGGCGAAAGGCTTGGTAAAACTATCGCCTGCGATCGTAAAGCAGGTTGTACAATTCTGCATGGACAATGATATTAACATCTTCCAGATGCCTTGCCCTGAATTTCTTTGCGCAGCAGGAGGACCCGGCCGAAATGCACGCGGTAAGGGCTGGTATGAAAAGAATGGACTCCGGGAAACCAGTTCGAAAATTGCTAAAGAGCAGGCAAAATACATGGTGAAGCTGACGCGCGCGGGACTCGAGGTATTGGCGATCATTGGGGTGGAATTCTCGCCCGCTTGCGCCACTATCTACTTGAACAAGGGACGAAGTATAGTTAAAGGGAAGGGGATCTATATTGAGGAGTTAGAGCGAGAACTTAAGCTCCAAAAGCTACAAGTTCCCTTCATCGGAGTGAACCAGCGCTGGAAGAGAAAACTAGAAAAGCAGCTTGACGAGGTCCTGCACGGGTGCTGAAAAGTCGCCGTCGAGCAACTCAACATAATGTCTTGAGAGCGCGAATGGAGGGGAGGTGGGTTTCGACACTTCAAATTATTTAGCAATTCTGGTACAATCAGGTTTTCTTAGGTATCCGAGGATTGAAGTTATGGCGTTACCGGTAGTTGCGATAATTGGTCGGCCGAATGTGGGTAAGAGCAGTCTCTTGAACGCGCTGGCAGGGCAGATGATAAGTATCGTCGAGCCGACAGCCGGTGTTACGAGAGACCGCGTCAGCACCTTCATCGGAAAAGACGACCGCTATTTTGAGCTTATCGATACCGGCGGATACGGCGTGGTCGATAGCGACCAGCTAAGCGACCATATCGAGCAGCAAATCCTCCAGGCTATTGAGTCGGCGCAGCTTGTCCTGTTTATGGTCGATATTCGCGACGGCCGCGTACCGCTGGACGAGAAAATAGCCCGGCTTCTGCGCAAAAACGACCTCGACGTTATCGGTGTTGCCAACAAGGCCGACACAGCCAGGATGTTCCCTGCCGCCGCTGAGTTTTCCAAACTCGGTTTCGGCGAATTTCTGTGCATCTCGGCAAAGAACAATCTCAACAAAAACGTTCTACTCGATAAAATCTTTGACAAACTCGCAACTTTGAAGTCAGGCAGGCCCGTAAAGCCGGCTATGAAGATAGCGATAGTCGGCAAGCGAAACGTCGGCAAAAGCACTCTTGTAAACGCTATGGTCGGCTCCGAGAGGGTAATCGTCAGCGAGACGCCAGGCACTACCAGAGATGCCGTCGATGTGCGCTTCGAAAAAGACGGCAAAACCATCGTCGTCATCGACACCGCAGGGATACGAAAAAAAAGCAAAATAGCTAACAGCATTGAGTTTTACAGCTACGTTCGTGCAACGCGGTCGATCCGGCGTGCCGATGTCGTGCTGTTTCTGATTGATGCGGCCACAGCCGTCTCGCAGGTCGACAAAAAATTAGCCAGATTCATCGCCGAAGAATACAAAAGCTGCATAATAATTATCAACAAATGGGACCTGGCCAAAGACGCCGCTACCTCCGATGACTATGAAGACTATTTGACGAAATCTCTGCCGGGCCTAAGATATGCACCTATAGCCTTTACCACTGCAACCAAAGCGAAAAACGTTCAGAGCGTTTTGGATTTGACCGCTGAGATCTTCAAGCAGACCACAACGCCGATACCGACTGCCAAGCTAAACAAGGCATTTGAAATCATAAAGGCCGAGAGCGTCGGCGCAACCAAACGTCGCAGATCCGCTAAGGCGGGCAAAGCCGGCTGGCCAAAGATTTACTATGCCACACAAATCGCCGTCAACCCTATCACGATACTCATGTTCGTGAACAAGCCTCAGCTTTTTGAAGAGAATTTCCGCCGATTTATTGCAGGCAGACTGCGAGAGCTGCTGCCGGTAGAGGAGGTACCGATAAGACTGCTGACCCGCTCCCACAGAAAGTAAAATAGCTTCTTCATGCCGACGTGTTGCGGCACGGAATGACACTTCTTCTATTTCTCTTCTACTATCACGGTTTCATCAGGCGGGATGCCAAGTCGTTCGAACCTTCCAGCTCGACCTTTTTCATCACCGATGTGAATTTCCCGGGCGATTTTTCCCACTTCCAGTGCACGTTCTCTGGGAACGACTATGACCCCATCACCATCACCTACTATTACATCGCCGGGGTAAACAAGAACGCCTCCACAATTTATCGGGAAGTTATAAGATTCAGCTATAAGCCTTCCCGGCCGGACTCCGCGGGAACTGTACCCATTCATGCAATAGACCGCAATTTTTTTGACCTTAACAACCTCGTCGGTATCCCGGGCACCGCCATTTGTAACTGCTGCCACTACACCTTTTTCCGCCCAGCCAAGGCTGTTGTTGGAGCCTATAAAACCACATTCCGGAATTCCTCCTGCATCGATAACAGCCACGTCTCCGGGCTTTGCTACGCTGACCCAGCCGTCACGTGCTCTCTTGTACTGGTCAGACTTGAATTTCTTGAATCCTGCAAAGTCCGGAAAGGAGTTTTGTCCGACTCTGACATCGGTCGGCACATGGCGAACGGTAATGGCAAATCCCACGAATCGATGAGAAAAATTTTCCGCGTCCCGCCATAAAGGCCTTATGCTCTTATTCATTAGACCTATGTCCTGCAAACCAACCATGTCCATACCATCAAGAACATCCGTAATCCGCAAATTCTTATACAAGTCGAGAATTTCTTTTCGTGCTTCTTCGCTGTCGTCAAAACTCTTATTGTTGAGCAGCCTGACACCCTGGGGTGTTGTAAGTTTTTTGGGGGTTTTGGTCTCTCTGGCATGCGTGATAAAAACAGCCGACATCAAAATAAACAGCAGTCCGGTCAAACCGATGCGCTTCAGTATAGATTTGTTTAAACAACACATAATAACCTCCTAACATTTTACAAGATTTATGGCATTGCGTTTGGCGGATATTAGTTTACACTGAAGTCCTGAGAATACAAACATATTCTCGAACTTTCTGCAGAAAGGTCGGGTTCAAATGAATACGCTTTTATTAATGTTAGTTTGCGGTGGCGGCTACATAATAGCTTACCACACCTATGGTCGGTTTCTTGCCAAAAAAATATTCAACCTCAACAAGAACGCCTCTGTCCCATCAGTTGAGCTCCGGGATGGTATCGATTATGTCCCCGCCCGTAAGGGAATAATCTTCGGGCATCATTATACCTCGATTGCCGGCACCGGGCCGATTGTCGGGCCGGCCATTGGAATCATCTGGGGCTGGCTGCCGGCTATCCTCTGGGTGTTCCTCGGCTCTATTTTTATGGGGGCTGTGCACGATTTCGGCGCATTGGTGGTCTCGATGCGAAACGAAGGCAAAAGCATATCGGAAGCAGCCGCCAAGTATATCAATATGCGCGTGCGATTTATATTTTTTGCCGTTGTGTTTTTGAGCCTGCTGATTGTCATCGCAATATTCGGCGTTGTAATTGCGGCGGTTTTTACCACATTTCCGAGTTCGGTGGTTCCGGTCTGGCTTCAGATACCCATCGCAATGACACTGGGCTATGCGATCTACAGAAAAGGCGCAAATGTCGCTATTGCAACAGGAATCGCCGTGCTGGGAATGTATTTGTGCATTGCTCTTGGCAGTCTGCTGCCTTTAAAACTTGGCACGGCCTTTGGGATACCGTCCACGGGATTGTGGGTGATAATCCTGCTGATTTATGCCTGGGTCGCCTCGACTCTGCCGGTAACAACGCTGCTTCAGCCTCGCGATTATATCAACGCCTGGCAGCTCTTCATCGCTATGGGCCTGTTGGTCGGCGGCACGGTGGTTGCTTCATTATCGGGTAACCTGCCTTTGGTGGCACCTGCCGTGAATATCGAGTTGCCGGCTGGTACTCCGCCGATTTGGCCTTTTATGTTCGTGATAATCGCCTGCGGCGCCATCAGCGGATTCCATTCGCTTGTCGCCTCCGGCACAAGTGCAAAACAAGTCGCAAAAGAACCGGATTGCCAATTTGTAGGCTACGGCTCAATGCTGCTCGAAGGTTTCCTGGCGATGCTGGTTATCATCTGTGTCACAGCCGGTATCGGAATGGCTTTAAGGCTCGATAATGGAACAATTCTAACCGGCCAAACCGCCTGGCAACATCAATACAGCACCTGGATAGGGGCCAAGGGATTATCCGACAAAATATCGCCGGTGGTTATCGGTGCAGCTAATATAATGGCCACGATTAGACTGCCGGAAACGCTTGGAATTACCCTTATGGGTGTATTCATTGCATCGTTCGCCGGCACGACCCTCGATACATCGGTGCGAATCCAGCGCTATGTGGTAAGCGAGCTGGCAGCTGATTTGAGAATTCCATTGCTGGCCAACAGATGGACAGCAACCACTTTTGTCGTGCTTACCGCAGCGGCCTTAGCCTTTGCCACAGGCGCAGACGGCAAAGGCGCGATGAAACTCTGGCCCCTGTTCGGAACCTCAAACCAACTCTTAGCAGCCTTGGCCTTGTTGGTGGTTACACTTTATCTAAAACGCAAAGGCGGATTGAAGTTCCTGGTTACAGCAGTGCCGTGCCTGATTATGTTAGTGATTACAAACTGGGCAATGGTCAAAAATGAAAAGATTTTCCTCGCCGAGGAAAATTGGCTTCTGGTTATAATCGGAGCCGGGATATTCGCACTGGCATTGTGGATGACAATCGAGGCCTTGATAGCCTTCTTCAATCTACCCCGCCAGCCGGAGCCTCAGCAGAAGACAGAGGTATCAACTTAAATTTAGCTTCTGCCGACTGCTGAGGATTTTTCAGCTTAATTTCGTCTTTGCGGACAAATTCCGGAGGAAAATTGTAGACAACTGCTTTTCGTTGTTCCTCCGCGCCCTTTTTGGCGTCAACGTCAAAAATATACAGTGTCATTAGAGGCAATGGTTGCAGCTCATAGGTTCGTTTCGCCTCGGGAGTAGCTCTGATAGCAATAGGACTCAGTAATTGAGGCAGATTGGTTACCTCAACGCTATATTCCCCCAGCAGGGTAGGACTCAAGGCGACACTGAGCGTCGTCTTAGTTATGGTGTAGTCGCTAAGCCGGTCTTCTTCCGGCGGCATTTTGATTTTGACGGCTGTGGCGGCTTCTCTTATCTGACCTGCCGCCAGCACGACATACGGCGTTTTTACAACAGCCAAGAGCCTTGCCTGCTCGCATTCCCTGCGTGTCAACTGAACTCGCGCCGTCCTGCGATCCTCGGGCACAAACATATCAACTTTTTTCGGCTCAATGCTTTTAACCTCTAAAGGAATTCCGTCTTCATTAAAACATTCAACGGTCAGTGATTTTTCGACAAGCTCAACAACATTGACGTCAAGTATCTCCGGCTCGCAGAATTCAATTTTGAGGCCAAGACGTTTTGTTTCCTTGTCTTTCTGCAAAAACGCCAGCAGACTTAAAGAATGGTCGCCGGGTTTATCCATTTTTTCTTGTGCGGCATCAAAGTTAAACTCGATTCCCCCTCCCTTTCTTAATTTTCTGCTTACATCAGCAATCGCCGCGTGAGGACCTGAAAGCGTTATTTTGATGTCAGCCGAGAGGGCCTGACTGAAGCTTACCCAAAGCTTCGGATTCGCCGATTCATCTACGACAATAGTGGCAGGTCTGTCGGGCAATATCTCATCCAGTGCCAGGTCCGCCCAGACCCAGATCAGGACCGTCAAAAATATCACGACTGCTATCTTGCCATATTTGATCTTTCTTAACCTCATATTTCGTTATCCACCAGACAGAAGTCCGCCCGCGGCGGATCGCGTATCTCACGCCACTCGCAGCTCAAATCACGAGATCACACTTGCAAGACGCTTTCTTAACCGGGATTCGTCTGCATTTCGCGTAAGCTTTCCATTTTCAGCAAGCGAAATGATGCCTGTTTCCTCACTTACTACCAAACAGGTGGCGTCCGAACCGGTCGTTATGCCTATAGCAGCCCGGTGACGAGAACCGAGTTCGACGCCGCCGATACCGCCGGCTTCAGCCAAAGGCAGCTGCACTCCGGCAGCAACCACTCTATCGCCTCGTATTATAACGGCCATATCGTGAAGGGCTGTGCCGGGGTGGAAAATGGTCTTGAGCAGTTCAGCCGTTACCTTGGCATCGATCCGAATGCCGGTTTCTATAAATTCGCCCAACGCCACCTGCCTCTCAATAACAATAATAGCCCCGATTCGAGCGGCCGAAAGCTCGGTCAAAGCGGTAATCAGCTCTTCTACAGTCCTTGATAGGTGCTGTAACGGGCCCGACCAGAAGCGAGGCTGACCAAGTCGTATAAGCACTCTTCGAATCTCCGGCTGAAAAGCGGCAACGGCAATAATCAAAACGCCAATCAAAAAACCCTTGTAAAGGTATTGAAGCCGAACGAAGTCAAACTGCTGGACGATCAAATATAAGATGAGTACGCCGATAACAAGAATGAGTATCACGCCCCGAAATAACCTCTCTCCGCGGGTGCCTTCGAGGAAATCCACAAACCAGTAGACTACCAGCCCAATAAGGATCAGCTCAATGCAAACAACCCTCCAATCGTTATTGTTAGCCACACGACTGAAATAATCAACGAGCGGTTCCACGAATCAACCCCGTTAGAAATCTTCCATTTTCTATTTACCCCGTTACAGCTCCATAACATTCCTTATGTTACGGAACAGAATCTTGACTGTCGTCAGACAAGTCCGCCGCCCGTCTGGCGGGCAAGTTTCTAACAGGGTCAAATCCTTTTGTTCCCGTCGTACGCCGTGCGTGCCTTTGCTTCGCTCGAGGCCGGGGATGCGTATTGCGTAAAAACTAACGCAATACGATATACGCAAAACGCAATACGAATTATGGTATCCTTTTGTCGGTCAGTTTGCTGGGCTTATCAAGAAGCAGAACCTTGTCTATGTCGGCCATCATCGCCTGACGATTAATACGAAGAACACGCTTGTGCCTTCTCTGGCTTTCAGCAGCCGTCTCACCC
>JAUXAL010000112.1 GCA_030619925.1 Phycisphaerae bacterium
CCATAAAGAACCGGCTGATGCCGTAAAGTATGAACATCAAGCTAAACGTACAGCCGGGCTTGGCAAATAACCTGCTGCGGCCTTTAGAGTTGGCGGCATTTTGTGACCTTCGCCAGAAAAGATAAAGTATGAGGCACAAAAAAACCCCGGCAGCAGATGAATACAACTGGGTTGGGTGGACGGGCAAGGAGCGGTATTTGTCATTTTTTTTGAGCTTCTCTTTTTGTTCCGGTGTTAGATATTTCTTAGGCCTCAAGCCCTCTACCCATTGTCCCTTCTCGTTAGTGTAGCCGAAAAACTCGTCCGGCAATTCGAATTGCTGCTCTGGACGATTTCTTTCCGGGTTCGGGCGTACCTGGCTGTAGTAAACGTGTGAGCCGTATGGGAAACGGACGGCCCAGGGCAGTTCTGTCGGCTTGCCAAAGCAGCAGCCGTTGAGAAAGCAGCCGATTCTGCCGAATACAAGTGCCAGTAACAAGCCGAGGGCGAGGATATCAAGGTAATGACGGATGGGGAGCTTATGATACCAGAGGTAAAAGAAGATGATAGTGATGGTCAAAATCACGCCGCCCAAAATCTCCAGGCCGCCCTGCCAGATGGCAAAGACAGAAATCAAGTCTCCTTTGAAACTCTCGAAATAATGCACTACGTAAAATAGACGCGCCCCTACTATCCCGCCTATTAAAGAGTAAAGGGCGGCATTAGTAATGAGCTGAGGGTCGGGCGTGATATCGCGACTAAGGTATCTTATCAAAGACACGGCCGAGATGAAGCCGATAACCATCATCAGGCCATAGCTTTTTACAGTCAAATGGATAAAAGGTATCTCGAAAAGTTCAGGAAACATTTATTTCGTCGCTCGTTGCTCGTGTCTCGTTCGAGTCACGATTTACTAATTCCTATACGCTATTCTTTATCTTGTTATTTTTATCGAGAACGACTATTTTTGGCTTAAATTCTTTGGCCTGGTCAGCGGTAAAGAAGCCGAAGCTAAGAATGATGACAACATCCTTTGGCTTCATCAGGTGGGCCGCTGCGCCGAGTATCGCAACCCGGCCGGAATTGGCTTCTGCGGGGACAACATAGGTTTCCAGCCGGCTGCCATTGTTTATATCAGCGATCAAAACAGACTCATAGGGCAAAATGCCGGCTGCCTCCATCAGCACAGAGTCTATCGCGATACTGCCGGGGTAGTGCAGCTTCGCCTCGGTAACCGTCGCACGATGTAACTTGCCTTTTAATATCTTTACATACATAATCAATACTATGTAACCCATGATTTGTGGAGTTGTCATTGCGAGGCCTGAAAGGCCGTGGCAATCTCTGGCCTGTGAATGATTGAGATTGCTTCGCTTCGCTCGCAATGACACCCAGCGTTTGAACTGTTACAGCGAGCTACCTTTCGCTTGGAGGCATCGGCAGGAAACTTTGCCATCAAACTTCTACTCCTGTTTCAGCAACGAAGGCCTCAATAATTTGTGGCTCTACGTCCAGCACTTCTTTTCCAAAGGTTTCAATATGAAAACGAATTGCTGACTTTACATCAGAAAGTACTTCTTCATAAGTATCTCCCTGACCGACCACAACGCCTTTGAGCCCCAGTGGATACGCTACATAACCATCAGGGTGTTTCTCTACAATGATTTTAAATTGTCTCATAAGAAATTCCTTCTTTTTAGGCAACAGTAGAAATCATTATACATTATTGTTTGCCCGCGTCCACGAGAATGTTGTCGATTAAGCGGGCTGGGCCGATTCCGACGGCAACCGCTGCGAGAACTTTGCCGGCGATTCGGTCAATATTCTGGAGTGTCTCGGCGTCAACGATACTTACATATTCTATCTTTATTGACGAGGCCTGTTGCAATATCTTGCGCATCTCGACAGCGATTTTCCGAGTGTCCGCGATGCCGGCGTCAATCATCTGCCGGCACTTTTGAAGCGATTTATAAACATAGGCCGCATCTTTTCTCTGCTCGGCGGTCAGGTACTGATTTCTGCTGCTTACAGCCAGGCCGTCCGGCTCGCGAACTGTGGGGCAGATGACAATCTCCAGAGGCATATTCAAATCAGCGGCCATCCGCTTGATGACGATAGCCTGCTGAGCGTCTTTTTGGCCGAAAAATGCGATATCAGGTGCAACGATATTAAATAATTTGGCGCAGACGGTGGTTACTCCGCGAAAGTGCCCCGGGCGAAATTGGCCGCAGAGCGGTTCGGTCAACTTTTCGACGTTTACCCACGTAAGATTTTCCCCCGGATATATTTGCTCCGGCGTCGGAGCGAAAACGGCATCAACGCCTGCATTTCTACAAATTTTTAGGTCGGCCTCCAGAGGTCGCGGATATTTCTCCAAATCTTCGCCGGGGACAAACTGTGTAGGATTGACAAAGATGCTGACCACGACAAAGTCGCACTCCTTAACCGCTGCTTCGATTAACGAAATATGGCCGATATGCAGCGCCCCCATTGTCGGCACAAGGCCGATTTTTTTGCCCCGGCTTCGGGCGGTTCCTACCAGGCGCCTGATTGACTCTATTGTCTTCGCTACTTCCATTCTATTTCAAGGTATTGATTACTGCTATCCCCTAAACCAAACCTGTGGTAAAACCGCAGGCTAAGTATCTCGCATCTCCGTGCCGGCGTTAGCTATCGTTACATATTACATAACTTTTTACTTGATTTGCCAAGTGTTCAATATCAGCATCCTGCGTACAATCGAACTGCGACATTGAAATACGTATAACCGGGCAGGTTTTCCAATCGGCGAAGAGGCGCTGGTAATCGCAGTCGAGAGCTTCCAAAAATTGCAGTTCAATCTCCTGCTCATAAGGACGGTTACGCCTGTGGATCCGCTCGAGGCATTCTTGCGGCGAATCCTGCATATATATTACCAGCACCGGCGCAGCAACCTTTGCAGCAGACGGCGGGTAAATCTCTTCGTACAAAGCCAGCTGCTGCGCATCGAGCAGGCGTCGGGCGTAGATGAGCTCTTTGTCGAAGATATAATCACTAACGGCAATCTGCCGACGAGCTAATGTGTTATTGTTTAGCTGGCGCGTCCTGCTGGTCAAAAAATATAATTGCGAATCCAATGCCAGCTCTTTTTTGCCGGCGTAGACATCGGGCATGAAAGGGTTCGTGTCGTAAGGTTCGAGCAGGATTCTACAGCCGAGCGAGCTCGACAGTTTTTTTGTCAGAGTAGTTTTTCCGACGCCGATAATGCCCGCTACACTGACAAGCTGCGGCAGATTAGGGTCGGGGGCAAAATCTGAGCCGCTCAATCGATTAGCCAGCTCATTGACCGATTCCTTTAGAACAGGGTGCAGCAAATCGCCATTGAGCTGACAAAAGCCTTTGAGCACAAATGAGCGCAGGTGCATTTGCGGATGCGGAACGGTCAAATCAGGAGTGCTTATGACTTCCCTGCCAAAAAGTAAAAGGTCCAAATCAATAATCCTCGGTGACCATTTTCCATTCCGTACCCTGCCGAGGCCGGTTTCAATATCGGCCAGTGTCTTATACAAATCTTCCGCACTTAGGGTTGTCTTTATTTCGGCAACTGCGTTTAGATATTTAGGTTGATTGGTCTGTGCCAGCGCAGCGGTTTCGACTACGTCGCTTACACGGGCAACGTCGATGTGTTTATTCTCGGCGAGCATATTGAGGGCGTCTCTTATATGGTCGTGCCTGTCGCCCAGGTTGCCGCCCAGCCCGATATATGCCGTTTCTTGTTTGGCCATTAAGTAATTGGTAATTGGTAATTGGTAACTGGAATATAAACCTGCGGTAAAACCGCAGGCTAAATATTATCTTCCGTAGTCTATACGCTATTCGCTATGCGTTGCATTGCTTCTTTGACGTTGGCCGGTGTGGCGAAGGCAGTGAGCCGGAAGTAACCTTCTCCCGCCGGTCCGAAGCCTGCGCCGGGCGTGCCGACGACATTGGCCTTTTGCAGCAGCTGGTCAAAAAAGTCCCACGAGCCTACGCCGGCCGGCGTTTTCACCCAGATATATGGTGCGTTTACCCCGCCATAAGCCTTGTAACCAAGCTTGGTGAGCGATTTGCGGATCAAGGCAGCGTTGGCCATATAGATGTCGATAATTTGCCGGGTCTGCTTTCTGCCCTCGGGAGTGTAGACGGCTGCTGCACCGGCCTGCGATACGTATGAAGCACCGTTAAATTTGGTGCTGTGCCGTCTGTTCCACAAGGGATTGACTTCGACCGCCCTGCCGTTGGAAGCTGCGGCGGTCAACTGCCTCGGCACGACGGTAAAGGCACATCGGACGCCCGTAAAGCCGGCGGTTTTAGAGAAACTTCGGAACTCGATTGCTACTTCTTTCGCCCCGTCAATTTCATAGATTGAATGTGGTATGTCAGGGTTGGTAATGAAGGCTTCATAAGCAGCGTCGAACAGAATTATCGCTCCTGTACGCCGGGCGAAATCGACCCACTCGCTTAGAGTTTCTTTGGCAGCCGCCGCTCCTGTAGGATTGTTCGGGAAGCACAGGTAAATAATATCAACCGGAGTGGTCGGTGGTTCAGGGATAAAATTGTTCTCGGCGGTGCACGGCATATAGACTATTTTGTCATACTGGCCCTTCTCATTGGCCTGGCCGGTTCTGCCTGCCATCACGCTGCTATCGACATATACCGGATATACCGGGTCGGTCACAGCAACGATATTGTCCAGGCCGAACATCTCCTGGATGTTGGCCGTGTCACACTTTGCACCGTCGCTGATAAAAACTTCGCTTTTGTCCAAATCGACGCCGCGGGACTTAAAGTCGTTTTCGATGATTGCCTCGATTAGAAAATCGTAGCCCTGTTCCGGGCCATAGCCGCGGAAAGTATTCGCCCCGGCCATATCTTCGACTGCCTTTTGCATCGCTTCGATGATGGCCGGCGGCAATGGCTGGGTAACATCACCTATGCCGAGGCTGATTATCTTCGCCTCAGGGTTTTTGGCCTGATAGGCGCGGACTCGCCTGGCTACTTCCGGGAACAGATAGCCGGCCTGGAGTTTCAAAAAATTCTCGTTAATTTTCGTCATGCTAAAACCTCGATACTCGATTCTTGTCATCCTGAGCTTCTACTTGTCATCCTGAGCGAAGCGAAGGGTCTGGCCTGAGCAAAAGAGATTCTTCGGCTGCGCCTCAGAATGACAGTTACGATAGCCAATCATCGATCCAGCATAGAATGGCTCATTCTATTGGCTTGGGCGTGTTGCGTCAAGGCCGTTAGAGACCACAAGGAGAGAAAGTCCTCTCATAGGATGTTGCAGAAAGTCTCTAACGGGTCAAGACCGTTAGGGGCTATGTGAACGGAAAATCCTCCAACAGCAGTCGGCAAAACAGCCTCGGATATTTTTTTTCTTTCGAGGACTGTAGTACATTTCGCTAATGAAAAGTACTACGAACATCTAAAGTATGGAATAGGTTAAACAACCGCCAAGGTAGACCTATGGGACTAAACTAAACGACCGCCGGAGAAAACTGGGATCTAAGCACGGATTGTCAGAGAAGAGTAAGGAAGATATGGGATGAGCTTGGGGAGAGCTTTGGACCCACAAATAAGCCAAAAAGACATAGAGTCTCAAAAGGCTGACAAAATCTTCTTGAGGGTCCAAACACAAAACTTTTAACGTTGCGGCTGAGCGCCCGCGCGAAGCAGGGTGCACTTGGGCCGCTGATTAGGCCCTGAAAGCTGGAATGCCGCTTTTCTTCGCCAAGGGTCGAACGTATAGATAATCATTCGCCAAAGGCGTACATATGCTTGACAGTACGGACATAAAGCTTGTTATCCACAACAGCAGGTGTTGCAAAAACTTGCTCTTTCAGGTTGTTCCTGGCCAGGACCTTCAGGGTATCCCCCGCCTTAAAGACGGTTATGACACCTTTGCCGGAGGCGATGTAAATCCTGCCATGAGCGGCGATGGGTGACGAATAATAGGGGCCGAAGGCTCCCAACCGTTCGCGGTACAGTAATTTCCCGCTGTCGGCGTCCATACAGGAGACTACCCCGCCGTTTTTGACCATGTAGACTCGTCCGTCATAGTAGAGCGGTGACGGCACCTCCGCCACATGTCTCTTCTCCTGCCACAAAACATGTGTTGCAGTAATATCCCCGCTTCCATGCGGCTTGATTGCAATTAAACCATGGTCTTTGCAAAGCGCTGAGACAAGGGCCGTAGTTTCTTTCCATTCAGTCTCATTGATGAGGCCATTGCTGTTAGCGTCAACCATTTGGAAAAATGGTTTAACATAGATGCTTGCGCCAGGTTGATCTCCTACTTCGGGGCGACGCGCGACTGTCAGATCGCCTGGAAACTCCCCTTTACTAATCTGCAAGTCGCCGTTCTTGTCATATTGCTTAACCAGCATCTGGAAATCCGGCAGTTCGACGCGCAGGTCCGGCTCGCCGAAATTGGTCCAGGCAGCGACAAACAAGGCGTCTTTGCCAACTACAGGTGTGCTTGTACCTCTGGTGACAGCGGAAAGCGACCAGATACGTGTCCCGTCCGTAGCTGCATAGGCGACGATCTCACCAGACTGATGAATGACCAACTGTTCTGCCCATAGGACCGGTGTGGAATAGCTTGTTGCCCCGAATTCTGACTTAGACGGCTGGGGTTGCTTCCACACCGTTTTGCCGCTGCGCCGATCAACGGCCAAGAGGTGAGGGTCATTCTGTTCATCACGATTGAGGATAACCAGCTCGCCTAAAACAATGGGCGACGTAGCGTGGCCATCTGTTGTCTTGGGCATCGGCAAAGGAACCGTCCATTGCTGTTTTCCCACAAAATCATAGCACAAAAGCCCATAAGAACCAAAATAGACATACACGCGCTCACCATCCGCGGCAGGCGTCGGCGCAGCAGGATTACTGACTGAATGGACCTTTTCAATCTGTTCTGCAGGTACGATTTTACGCCACCGGATATTTCCACTGCTTCGGTCAATACAAAACACCTGGAGCTTTTTGGTTTCCTTGGTATATCCTGTTAAGAAAATGTGGTCTCCCCAGATACACGGAGACGAGTGCCCTTTTGGCACGGCTGTTTTCCAAAGCAGGTTTTGCTCAGGGCCAAACTTGACCGGGGGATTCTAGCCTTCGGCGGCAAGGCCCGAGCAGTTCGGCCCGCGAAACTGCGGCCAGGTCGGCTCGTTCGCTCTTGTCCAACTGCCAGAATGCGTGAGCAAGACTGCAGCAATCAGAGCCGCCCGAATAATGTATCGATGCTTTGCCATATGCTGCCTCCTTTGAAATAAACAGTGTTCTTGGTGTTATTAGGGACAGTCACCCTGAGTTTCACTAATAACGCGGAGCTCAACAATATTATGCTGAATTATACTGAAACACGATAAAAAAAACAATGGAGTTCTCCGGCCTTTCGCAACAGGTATGTGTACAATCTTTTTTCTTTTTTCCCGGCTGAGTGTCAGTTATACTGCTAAACTAAATATAAATAACCCCCCAATAAATTGGGGGGCTAAATATTGTGTGTGATGTCGCTGTGCCAGTGAGGGGCAAGCACAAGTGGTGATTTGTTTCTTTAATGAGATAGATGTCGATGACATTTTATGGAAAGGGGATTTGCAATGGACAATAATCTGAATCGACGCGAATTTGTGAAAGCCGTGAGCCTTGGTGCAGCAGGCGTAGGGGCGTTGGCAATGCCGTCATGTCAGGAACATTTAGCTTTTACAAAGCCCGTTTCCGGAATGGGCCTGCGTATCGGCAGCAGCCTCAGAGTCAAGCCGGCCCTGCTCTACCAGTTCCATAAAAGACGGGAGGCCTGGAGCTGGCGGCCCTGGGGTGGGCTGCACAACCAGGACGATGTGGACACCGAAGCCAGGAGAATCGAGAGGGAGCTGGAGAGACTGAAGTCGGCGGCGGATTTTCCGATGGAGGTTCTGCCCTTGGCGCCGGTCAGTTCCAGCGAGCAAGCCGCTGCTGTGAAAGACAGCCACTGCGACGTGCTCCTGGTTTATGCGGCGGGCGGGAATCAAGGCTGGCTCGAAACCCTTGCCGCCTCCAAGAAACCGAACGTTATGTTTTTGAGACATAAGTCCGGCCCCGTATATCTCTGGTACGAAATCGCTCACCCACGCTTTTTGCGAAAGAATACGGACCGGTACAAGGAGCCGGGCATGGATGTTTGGGACATTGTCGTGGACGATTACGAAGAGGTCCTCTGGCGGCTGAGGGCACTATATGGGCTTAAGAATACTATCGGCGCAAGAATTGTAGCTATCGGCGATGCAGGGGGATGGGGCGAAGGCCATAAACTTGGACCCGCAACGGCCAGGGAAATCTGGAAACTCGATATAAGGCCGGTAGCTTACGAGGAACTCGAACCGATGATCAAGAAGCTAAGAAACGACCAGGAAGCCGTCGAGCAAGCTCAGCGCCAGACAGACGAATACCTCGCCCAAAGAGGCGTGTCTTTGCATACCGACAAGAAGTTCATGGTGAACGCTTTTCTGTTGACACGGGTCTTCAAGGAACTGATGAAGCGAGAAGACGCTCCCGCCATTACGGTCCACCACTGTATGGGCACGATTATCCCCATGGCTCAGACGACGGCCTGTATGCCTTTGAGTTTCATCAACGACGAAGGGTTGATGGCATTTTGCGAGTCCGATTTCGTGGTGATTCCGTCGGGCATCCTGCTGCGTTACATATCCGGCAAGCCGGTTTTCTTGCACAACCCGAATTTCCCCCATGACGGCATCAACACCCATGCCCACTGTACTGCCCCGAGGCGAATGAACGGCAGAGATTACGAGCCGGTACAAATCCATACGCACTTTGAGTCGGACTACGGTGCCGCTCCGAAAGTCCAGATGAGAAAAGGCCAGACTATCACTGTGCTTGCTCCCAGTTTCAGTTCAGCCAAGTGGATGGCTTTCAGGGCAAATATCCTCGACCATCCTTTCTACGATATCTGCCGCTCGCAGATTGACATAAAGATAGACGGAGATTGGCGTAAGCTCCTGGAGGAAAAGCAGGGATTTCATTGCATGCTGTGCTACGGCGATTACCTGCGCGAAGTCGGCTACGCCATCAAAAAGCTCGGGATAGAGTGGCAGAACATCAGCGATAATACCGCCACCTGAGCGGAGGTACAGTGATATGACAGTTCAGGGTTTGAGATTAAGGTTTCTATTCTCTTGTGTGGTAGTCTTGCTATTTTGCGCTCGATGCACTGAAGCTGTTACCCTGTATGTTTCGGGCGCAGGTAACGACGCGTGGTCGGGCTTGCCTGCCCAGCCAAACACAAAGCGGACCGACGGACCGCTGGCTTCGTTGGCCGGTGCTCGAGACGCGATTCGGCGTTTGAAGTCACGAGGGCTCTTAGACTCGCCTGTTTGGGTCATCGTCTTAGACGGGACATATACGCTGACTGAGCCGTTGATATTAACTCCCCATGACAGCGGTACGCAAGAGTGCCCTGTCAGCTACGAAGCCGCTGCCGGTTCCAGACCCGTCTTCACCGGTGGGCGGATAATTACCGGTTTCGAGCGAGGGGAAAACGGCATCTGGCAGACTCATATCCCGGAAGTTGCCGCAGGCAGATGGCATTTCGAGCAGTTGTTCATCGACGGCCGCCGGGCCGTCCGCGCCCGCAACCCCAACAAGTTCTACCACTACATGGTGAACATAAAACAAGAAATATTAGAAAAAGGTAGCGGCAGAACGGCCACTCGCGCAAGGCAAACCGTGGAAGCCCAGCCAGAAGATATTAAGCCGCTGCTCGGTCTTGATAAGAGTCAGCTTAACGATGTCACAATGGTAGTGTATCATAAATGGGACAACACCCGGCGGTTCATAGATGATGTTGATGCAAAGACAAACGCCATTATTACCAGCGGACAGGGAATGAAATCGTGGAATCCATGGAAGAAAGGCACTCGCTACCATTTGGAAAATTTCAAAGCCGCTCTGGATGCACCCGGCGAATGGTTTCTCGCGCGTGACGGGACACTCTATTATAAACCGTTGCCCGGCGAAGATATCACCACAGCCCATATTGTTGCTCCGATGGTTGAGAAATTCGTGATTTTTCAGGGAAACGTTGACGCCAAAGAGTATGTCGAGCACGTTAAAATAAAGGGTTTGGCCTTTAACTACGGTCAGTATCTAACGCCTCCCGAAGGTTTCGAGGCGAGCCAGGCGGCATCGCCTATCGACGCCGTGATTATGGCTGACGGCGCACGTAACATTACAATCGAGGATTGCGCAATCGCTCACGTCGGCAGGTATGTTGTATGGTTCCGCCGTGGCTGTCGTGACTGCCGACTCGTGCACTGTTATCTGCATGACTTTGGCGCCGGAGGCGTGCGGATAGGCGAGACCGGCATCGCCACCAATGAGCATGAACGCACAGGCCATATTACCGTCGATAACAATATCATTCACGCCGGCGGGCGCATCTTTCCATGTGCTGTGGGCGTGTGGATAGGGCAAAGCGGTGACAACACCGTTACTCACAACGACATCGCCGACCTTTTCTATACCGGTATTTCAGTCGGCTGGCGCTGGGGCTACGCCGAAAGCCTGGGCAAACGCAATACCATCAGCTTCAATCACGTGCACCATCTCGGCTGGGGTGTGCTCAGTGACATGGGCGGTATTTATACGCTCGGGCCTTCCGAAGGCACCGTCGTCAGCAATAACGTCTTCCACGATATTTATTCGTATTCCTACGGCGGCTGGGGACTTTATACCGATGAGGGCAGCAGCAGCATTGTTATGGAGAACAATCTTGTTTACAATACCAAGACCGGCGGCTTCCACCAGCACTACGGCAGAGAAAATGTCATTCGCAACAATATCCTTGCCTTTAGCAAACTGCACCAAATCCAGGCCACGCGGGCCGAGGACCATCTGTCTTTCACTTTCAAAAATAATATCGTTTACTATGACAGCGGCGTTCTTTTGTCGGGACGCTGGACGAAGATTAAGACAATAATGGACAATAATTGCTATTGGGACGCCACCGGCAGAGATGTCACCTTCTTAGGCAAGTCGCTGCCTGACTGGAGGCAAGAGACAGGCCATGACGAACACTCAATCATCGCCGACCCGCTGTTTGTTGACGCGGCGAATTTCGACTTCCGTCTGAAGCCCAACTCCCCTGCCACGAATATTGGCTTTGCGCCGTTTGACTACACCAAGGCAGGCGTTTACGGTGACCCCGCCTGGGTGAATCTGGCAGGAAACGTTGAATTTCCGCCATTGGAATTGCCTCCGGAGCCGTAGAGATTAGAAATTGGTCGTGGGGGCCCGCTTCGACAGAGCTTTGCCGAGCCGAGCAAGCCCCACCATACCGAACTATTTATCGCTTAGCCAGGTTGGGCCGGAGGTTATGTCAACTTTCAGCGGGACGTCGAGCTTTATAGCGCCGGTCATTTCCTTCTCTATCCATTTCGCGTGTTTGTCGGCATCGGCGGCGGGCAGCTCGAAAACAAGCTCATCGTGAATTTGAAGAATCAATTTTACGTCCCTATGCTCAGTTTCAATTTTCCGCTGGATGTTTATCATAGCAACTTTTATTAAATCGGCGGCCGAGCCCTGAACGACGGTGTTGATTGCCAGACGTCGGGCTTGTGCGCGCTTGTTGGCATTTCTGCTGGCGAGATTCGGGATTTTTCGTCGGCGATGCAGAATAGTTTCAGCATAGCCGGTGCGTTCTGCCGCAGTAACACAAGAGTCCAGAAATTTGCGGATTGAAGCGTAGCGGGCAAAATAGTCGTCAATAAACTT
>JAUXAL010000019.1 GCA_030619925.1 Phycisphaerae bacterium
ACAGAAGACAGAAGACAGAAGACAGAAGACAGAAGACAGAAGACAGAAGACAGAAGACAGAAGACAGAAGACAGAAGACAGAAGACAGAAGACAGAAGACAGAAGACAGAAGACAGAAGACAGAAGACAGAAGACATAGGACAATTGCCACGCCAACCAAGAGCTGGCTCGCAATGGTAATACTATGAACTATAAGCCAAGAACTAAATCTGGTCTTACATTGACCGAGATGGTGGTTGTTATCGCAACCATAGCGCTGCTTGTCACTCTCGGATTGCCGGCTGTCCGTGTGCTTCTCGACTCATTTGAATCTGGCGGTGTGGGGAAGAGTATGATAAGTGCAGCTTTATCTAGCGCCCGTGCCGTTGCCGCGAGAGAGCATCGCTGCGCCGGCATACGGTTCCAGCAGGATTTGGCCGGCAACCAATATATGGTCTTCATAGTGCACGACTTTGAAAAAACAGGTTTGAGCCCGGGTTTTCGGGCGGTCGAGGGCCTAAAGCCGATAAAGCTGCCTGAGAATTTGGGTGTAATGGATTTAATGGTCAGAACCAACCACGGTACGCATTGGACCGGTGCCGAAGACCCACGCGACGAGCCGCTTAACGTGGACTACCTTGATGATACGAACCCGCTAAATTTGGGGCCGGACCGAAGGAATAAGTACATTACGGATGCATCCAGTTTTTCGATTGTTTTCTCGCCAAGTGGCAAGCTGATGATGCGTAATGTTCGTGTGAGAAACAGAAACGGAATTTACCAGCCGGATAACGGGGTCTCCGGTAAGGTCTCGATGGATGATGTTTTTAATTCCCACTCCAATATCACAAGTTATGATGTGGGTTTGTTCGTTCAGGATGACTACGCCGAGCTTGGTTTGGGGGCCGAATCCAGCCGAAACAGGTTTATTATATATGATAAGACCGGGTTCGATAAATTAGATGCACGCAGAAGGTTCGATTATTTGAATAGCCTGGAACTGGTCTATATAAACCCGTATACGGGGACGATAATCTCGCCGGATAGATAAGCCTATGAGAAAGAAGCGGCGATATAGAGGTTTTTCTCTTACCGAGGTTTTGTTGGCTGTCGGCACGCTCGCCATCGGGATGATTTTTATAGGCGGCACATTCCTCGTAGGTATTCATTTTACGACGATTGCCACTGAGCGGACCATCGCAGCGGTAGCAGCCGACGAGGCCTTTGCAAAGATTAGATTGTACGGCGTTAATCTGGCGGACCCGAATTTGGTGGTAAACGAGCTAACACCGTTTGAAGTGTTGAATCCCATTGCCGAGGACGAATTTGCATATCCTTCAACAAAAAGCTCGGCTGCGAAGCAATACTACTGGTCTGCCCTGTGCAGGCCGGTGCACTCTGACTCAAATAGTCGGCTTGTACAGGTGACAGTTTTTGTCGGCAGAAAAGTGGGCGGCGGAACTAAGTATCAAGGCAGGGTGGTAAACAGGCCTGTTCCGATGCGGGTTGCTGTCGCCGGGACTCTTGGCAGCGATGTCCTTACGATAGAAGAGCCTGACAGGAGAACATGGATTAATGATGGCTGTACGGTAGTGGATAATCAGACAGGCCGGCTTTATCGAGTGCTGCGGCGCGATGTCGATGCGCCTAACATAATCGTACTCGACAGGGTTTGGGACAGTGGCCTGACCGGTTCAGTGTGGGTGGTTCCGCCGCCGATAGGCGGTGGCAGATATCCCTGCGTAGCGATATATCAGAAGGTAATCAGGTTTTAACCACAGATTGCGCGGATGAATTTTAGTCACGAATACACAAGAGAAATAAAAGTGAACTAAAGTGCCTAAAGTGAGCTAAAGTAGAAAAAATAATCCGTAACTTTAGGCACTCCAAACTTTAGGCACTTTACACTTTTTAATGTCTTTGTTTGTTGGTGGCAGCAAGAAAAATGAAAAGAGCCTTCACTCTAATTGAGCTTGTGGTAGCTATTGGGGTTTTGGCTGTAGTTCTGTCCTTTGCGAGCGTAATTTTCAGAGTCAGCATTAATGCCTATCGCACCGCAATCGCAAACACTGAAATTATGCAGAAACTACGGGCCATTACCAACCAGCTCAACGCTGACTTCAAAGGCCTCCGCAAGGATGGGGAGATTTTCGTGGCCTGGACGGCAAGGCCGCAGGTTAGTGCTGACCCGAACGACCCCAGCGTGTATGAGAGATTTGACCGGATAATGTTTTTCGCCGATGGTGATTTTCGGTCTTATGGCGTAAACCCGATGGTTCACGGCAATATTGCGAGGATATGTTATATGCTCGCGAAAAGCCCCCCCGAGGACGATCCGAAAAGAGCACCCCAGCAAGAACCGCAAGAGCGGATACTTGCAAGAACTCAGCACATATTGACGGCTGACTCTGCGCTTGCTGATTTCCCGGACCCTAACAGCTTCACTGATAGGCAATGGTACACGTGGAACAACAGGTATGAGTACGACAAGATATCTTTGGATGCCTGGAAGAACATATCCTGGGAGCAAAAGGTAGATATGCTGTCCGTAATCAGTGATGTTACTGTTCAGCCGAGTGAAATCACCGAAGAGCGGAAATGCAGGGGGGCGATGGTTAGTTCGGCAGACCCGAATTCGATTCATATGCTTTTGTGCGAAGGTGTGGGCGGGTTCAAGATTCAGGGCTGGTACGACGTACTGCAGCGATGGGTGCCGCAGGTCGACCCCGATGGTGACGGGGATTTGGCAGATACGCATTTCTTCCTGGATGATCCTGAAAGTGTTCCTGGAGTGTTGTATCCTTATCCTCCTTTCGGAGGCATAGCTATAAATAACATTAATTATCCGAGAGAACGGATAGATGAGGCGCATTTTAACATGATTCCCGGCCTTGGACGGGCGCTTAAGTTCACTTTTACGTTATATGATTCCAGAGGTATTATAAAACGAGGCAGAACTTTTACGCATATTGTTTATTTAGGCAATTAACTTGCTAAGAATGAAGACGGCGCACAAAAAATTTCTTGAAGATACGTTTTCTGTCGGCTCAGCTCTTATTCTGGCAGTGGTCCTGACCAGCCTGTTGGCTATCGTTGGCGTGTTGTTTGTTATGGTTGCCCGTGTGGACAGGATAGCAACGTCAGCCATATCAGAGAATAAGGAGCTGAACTTCGCGGTCGAAACGGTTGTTGCGAAGATATCACAGGAATTGGTTTTAGATGTCCCCGGCGTGGCAGCCGAATACCAGGACTATCCGGGCCCGGAGGATAGATGGCTGGCAAATCTGGAGCCTTATAAATCGGGTGGCGGTTATTACTGGCGGCAGATAAGCGATGTTACGGGACATTTAGCTGGCCGCAGCGGAGACGTACAGGCAAAGGTTATAGGTGAGTACGACGCGATAGCTGATTTCAATGCTCCGTTTGCAAATGCCGATGCCGACGGTGACGGAGTAGGCGATTCAAAGTGGATTAAACTTGATGAGGTAACCTCCGGCAAAGGCAGACCCATTTACGCAGCCATCAGGATTATTGACGACGGCGGGAAGATAAACGTCAATACGGCTTACAAATTTGATCCGAGCGAGCCTGGCGTAACTGCCTTCGACATCGACGGTTCAAGTCAGTTGCAGATAGATCTTATGGCCTTGGTCGGCCGGCCGGGTGACCCTCCGACCCCGGCCAAAGAGGCAAGTTTGCTTGCAGCAAGAGCAAACTCCGGCTTTGGTGTTGACCCGCTGGATTTGCGCCGGTACGAGGAAAATGTTATTTGGCGTTATGGCGAGCCAAACGGACCTTACACACCCTTTGACATTTCTGATGAGCTTGAGCTGCGTTACAGGTTCCTGTTGAATCACACTGACATAGATACGCGATTGGAAAATTGGGGTGATGAGTTCAGGGGGGCGACTTTGTCCACCCCTGTAACATCCGGTGGAATAGATGCCTGGTTAAAAAGAGCCTATGATGACGGCGGCTTTGATCCGAATTATGCGTATCGGCATATTGCTACGGCCTACAATATGGACCGGATTATTAATCCCGCCGGCCTGACTTTGAATAATGGAAAGATGGTTAACGTCAATATCGCTGACAAGAATTTGTTGTATGCTGCGATAAGGGCGGGGCTTTTGGATACCGACCCCAACTTTGTCGGTGCTGACCGAATCGCTGCGCAAATAGCTGTTAACCTGATTGACTTCCGTGATGATAATGCGAATGTAACGACCTTTGATCTACCTCCGGCAGGTGGCCGGACGTATTACGGCTTCGAGCGTCCCTGTATTTATATTTCGGAGCTGGCCTGTAGATTAGTGCGTGCTCGGTCGGATACCTATAAGTCTTATGCAGTAGAGCTTTACAGGCCTTATTTTGAAGATGATGACCCCGACTTCAGCGCCTGGCAGCTTGTGATTGATGGCACAACAATTCCTATCGCCTGGTCGGGCACAAGGCGGTTTCATGTAATACGGTTTGAAGACTCGAGAGCACTGACGCCGTTGTTGGATGTGAATTTTAATGACCCGGAGGAGCCGGGCGGTCCGAATCGTTTTGGCTATAATCCGAGCAGTTACCCTCGTGCTCCTCAAGAGCCCGCTTATACTACTTTTGACGCTAACAGCACCATATCTTTGCAGCGTCAGGTGGGCGGCACACCTCTTGTGGTTGATTCTGTTAATGTTCCCGGCGGCTGGATAACTGTTGATGGGCAGGCTCGCAGTATTCAGAGGGACATTACTCGGCACAAGTGCATACGGCGCTTATGGGCCGACGCCGGCCAGGCAAGCTCTCCGACACTTGGCCGGCACAATGATTTTGTGCACCCCGACCTCAGTAAAGTGCAGGCTCATCCTGCAGACAGGCCTTTTACAAATGTAGGCGAAATAGGAATGGTTTTCTGCTCCGACGCCTATAACGTTCCTGCTGAGAGCACTGAGGTCGATTTACGGCTTAATTTACAGAATCCGGCCTTTGCGAATATTTTTCGATACTTGACAGTCATCGACCCGGCGGCTCACGGCCGGCCGGCGTACGAAACAAGAATAAAGGGCCGGATAAACGTCAACACGGCCCCGTGGTTTGTGATAGCGCAATTACCATGGATGACGTCTCCAATTGCCCGGGCGATAGTTGCGTATCGAGATACAGTGGCAGGAGGTTTCGAAAGTACCGGCGGGTTGATGCAGGTTGCCGAGATGGGCTACTATGCGTATGATCTTCCATATGCTTCTATCGATTTAGATGGATTCCCCGATCTTACTCCGGGCGATGGAGCCGTCAGCGATTTTGAAGAGCGGGACGTGATTTTCTCACGGATTAGCAATCTTGTTACTGTAAGGAGTGATGTTTTTACCGCTTATATCCTCGTTCGCATTGGCGTCGATGGCCCGCAGAAAAGAGTGGTAGCCATACTCGACAGAAGCCAAGTCAGCTCTTCCAACGATAGAGTAAGAATCGTCGCACTGCACCCCGTTCCCGATCCGCGATAGGAAGCAGCATGGGCTAAGACTTCAGAAGCTTCAGGATTTCTGGGTGCACTTTTTTGTTGGCTGCTATTACCTGAAACATCTGGCCTTCGTAGCCGTCCAAATCGACAGGAAAGATTTTTCCGCCTTGCCAGTCGGTGACGATAGCTCCGGCAGCCTCAGCGATGACCGTCCCGGCTGTGATGTCCCATATTCTCGGATCAGAGGCGATGGTAGCTATAAGACCGCCCTTTGCCACGTATGCCAACTGCAGGGCGGTTGTGCCCAGGTTTCGGAATCTTGTCCGCTGCATAATTTCGCAGACCCAGCCGGGTACGCCATTATCAAAGTGACTGTCCAGACCAACGCTTGAAAATTCATCCATTTTTTCTTTGCCGGCGACTATCCGCCTGCTGCTCAATTGGGCCTCGCCGCCCTTGACAGCTGTGAACATTGAATCCGTAGCCGGCTCGAAAATCACACCTACAATCGGCTCGCCCTCGTATACTACTGCGACACTGATGGTAAATAAAAGCATACGATGTGCATAATTGTTCGTTCCGTCTATCGGGTCAATGGCCCACCAGAGCGGTTTGTCGCCGCGTGGGGGCTGCTTGAATATCTTACCTTCCTCACCTTCCTCGGCGATAAAGCCATGGTCAGGATATGTCTCTTTGATTCGGTCGATGATTATCTTCTGGCACCGGGCATCGGCCTGGGTTACGAGTTCGGTGGCGTTCTTCACGGAAGCTTTGATAAAATTGATTTCTTCCATTGCTCGTTGGCCGGCCAGCCGTGCTGCGACAATAGCTGTCTCCAGCATCCTGCTCAAATCTCTCTGCTCTAATATCATATTTCGTAACTCGTGGTTCGTAACTCGCGGCTCGTGATTTGAGCGACGGGCGGCGAACTCTGGTCCTTACTTGACAGAACTACTACGTCTTTCTATTCTAACATAGTTATGCAAGTAAGCCAACAGGTAAATAAGCTAAAAGTTTTCGGCCGTGCATCGTCTCGCCAGCGACTTATAGCGGCGGTTGTTTGCTTGGTGGTGGTTACTTTCTTCGGGTTGTTCTGGTCGGTAGGACATTATAAAACCGATATGGGCCGGTGGCTCGGCTACTGCGGTTTCAAGCAAAAATACAACCTGCCGTGTCCAACCTGCGGAGTGACCACCGCGGTTCTCGCTTTCGCTCAGGGCCGAATCCTCGAAGCATTTTATATCCAGCCGGCTGCCGGTCTGTTGTGCTGCATACTGGTTGCGGCAGCAGTTTTGGCTCTGCTTATAGCTGTTTTTGGTGTCTATTTCGGGTTTTTGGAGCGTTTTTTCACCCAGGTCAAAATAAGATACATAATTCTGGCCGTGCTTATCATTATTGCCGCCGGCTGGGCGGTAACATTGGCTCGGGCGCTGTAGGTGCCCCGTTTGAAATTGGCTTTGTTTGGGTTTGTTTTTTCGGAGCCCCAAGGCGGTTTTATTCTCATAATCCTTTTGTGAAAAAGCGTTTACGTTCATTTTGGGCTTTATGGAAATTGGGTTTGAATTGGGTTTGTTTTTTTGGACTGCGAAATCATCGTTTTTTCTGTAATCCTTTGTTGTAAGTGAGTTTACATTCATTTTGGCTCTTTTTAAATTGGCTTTGTTTGGCTTTGAATTGGGTTTGTTTTCACCAGGTGTCCAATCGCTTTTATTTTCATAATCCGTTGTATTATATGGATTTACGTTCACTTGACTTTTTCGGAAATTGGCTTTGTTTTGCATAAAAGTAGTCAAAACTTCGTAGGTTCTCCGCTATTTCGGACTGATATGACAAAAAAGCCCTGTTTTCCGGCGTTTTGTAAAACGATGGCCATTAGGAACCCCCTGATTTATGATTGACGATTTGCTATCCAGTATCGAGTATCCAGTATTTAGATACATATTATACCATATTTCAAGCTTGATTTCAAGTAAATTTAAACCACGGATTACGCTCGTCACGGCGGAGCGTGCTGTAGCAGGACGAATTGGCACGAAATTAAGCATGGCGAGGAGAGCTATGTAACCTTTCTCTATATATCCCGTTGGGTTACAGAGCTTGTTCGGCTCCTTTGGTGAAAACGGAGGCGGGTGCCTCGCCAGCACGCGTTTGGTTTGGCTACTTTGGGATAGCTTAGTGCGAGAGAGTTGCCGTTAAAATGAGGTTATGGATGATGTGAATTGCGTTTTTGGTCGAAAACTGACGGAAAATTTTACCTATCTTAACGCCACGGATTTCACTCGTCACGGCGAAGCGTGCCGTAGCAGGACAGATTACACGGATTTTGTATGTTGGCACGGACTTACACAAACTGTTTAGGACACGGACTGACACGGACTTTTGTATTTTATCTGTCGGATTTTGTAAAACACTTTTAAGTATTGGAATTAATGGGTAAAATGAATTCGCAAATTTGAGTGCGGGTTTGGGTAATTATGGTTAAAAGGACGGTCGTTAAAATAGCTTGTTGGAGTTAAAGGAGAATGGAGAAACGCCAGCGATTAATATTCGTTCACATTTTAGAAAGTTTGGCTATCGCTGTCTTGGCTGGAGTGATTGTCGCTGTTCTCCAGTGGTTTTTGTCTGATGAATTCAGTTCTTTGGCCGATGGGCTTGCGAGTTTGGGGCAGCATTGGATTGGCGGACTTATAATTTTCGTCTTAGCTTGTCTCGGAATTAGCTTTCCAAATGGTTTCATTTCAACTGTAAGGTCGCTCAAATGGTTGCTCAAATGTCCACCTGTACACTTTGGGATTCTGGCGAAAGTGGTAATAGGCGCAGTAGTGTACCTGCTTCTGATTTTGGCTCATCCCTCGACCACGTTGACTTTGGATGCTTATTCCATAGGATTTTTGGGCGGTTTCTGCGCATTGGGCTTGATAGCAGGACACATATTAGCCTGTTTAGTCAAGAAACTACGCAGACACGCAAAAACAATTATTTCACTGCAAACAGAGAAGCAGAGGCTGGATGCTTGGCTGGCCGACGATCAACCTATAGAGAGTGAAACGGAGAGTCGGTTTCCGGCACAGTCAGCCGTTGCTCGGAGGATATTGACAAAACTTTTGTCACAGCCGATTCAGGAATCTGGCGTTTTACCGAGTATCGCATTAGTAGGGCCTTACGGTTCAGGAAAGACAAGTATCTGCAATCTGGTCGAAGATATTTACCACAAAGAGAAAAAGAAAGACAATTTGCCTGACTTGCTTCTCTGTCGATTTGAAGCCTGGCAGTTTTTGTCAGCGGAAGCTGCTGTGAAGAATCTGATTGAAGTTTCTGCAAACAGTATTCTTAAGTTGATAGATATTTCAGAACTGTGGAGGATTCCAGAGAAGTATATTGAAGCAGTTAAGGCAAGCGGAAATTGGTGGAGTAGTATTTGTGCGGTTTTGTTTGGAGGAAGCGATGATCCAGAGGAAATCGCCTCGATTATCGGAGATACTCTGGTACGCCTAAATGTTCGCTTGATAATATTTGTTGATGATTTTGATCGAATTGAGGAGGATGCGTTTGCAACTCAACAAGCGGTAGCTAAAGCTCTTAATCAACTTCAAAATATTCCGAATATACAATATGTTATTTCGGTAGGGCCAACAATTGATATTGGGCGAAAAAGTGGAATTGCTAAGCGTTCATGGGATTTGCTGAAACTCACGCGTTTCCAGGAACTTGTTCCTAAAATTGATCAAGAAAAGGTCATTTCACTTGTTAGAAGACATCGGGATGATGTGCTGAACGATAGTTCATGTTATTTCCCATGGGCTGAAAGAAGTAAAGGAGAAGGCGACCCTCTTGTCTGGTATACGCAATTTCGACATTTACTTTCTTCTCTTGGCTTTTGTGGAAAACTGCTTGGACTTGTTCAGACACCACGAGTGCTCAAGTGTGTGCTCAGGGAATCACAAACCTCATGGAAGGGAGGGCTAAAGGGGGAAATCGACTGGTACGATCTAATTCTGGCAAACGCCCTTAAGGCCGCAGAACCTGCTGTATTTGAATGGATTGCGAGGGACAGGTACGTCTTTATTGAGGAGCCGAACCCACGTATGAGAGAGCCGGAGTCCGAAGAAAATAAGAGATATGCTAAGGAGCTTGAACAGCAGTTGAAAGAGCGAGTTGAGGGTAAGGATCCGATACGTTATGAAATTGTAAAGGAAGCTGTGTGTGGGCTTTTTCCTTTTTTTAAAGACAAGCTGGATGCAAGCATGATCAGTTATATGACGAATAGCCCGGTATCTCAGTGGTCTCAAAAAATATCCCTTCGTCCTAATCATGGATCAGACTACTTAGAGCGGTTTTTTGCTGGAGAAGTACCCGAAGGTGATATTCCAGACCAACCTACTCTTCAGTACATACGGCGAATAACACAGGAAGGGTTCAATGTGAATGCTTTTGAATCACTATATTTGGACTCTCAAGAGAAACTGAAAGGTTCCTTCAATAAGATGGTGCAATTTTCTGAACTTATTCCTCAACGTCTTGCATACAAGATTTGTGATACAATCCTTTATTGGATTGCTGATACCGAACATGCTGAGGTCTGGACTGAACCTGAGAGTTTTATAGGAGACATACTCCCTAAAGTATTTAATATAATAGATTACGCAGGCGGGAGACAAGGTACCTCCCGAAAAGATGATGAAGTGGTAAATGAAAGAGAAGAATGGCTTATAAGAGCGGTGCAATTATATACATGCAAAGCGCCAATTTTGGCTGTAGCTATCGTGGAGGGAGCTAAGAAATATAAAGGAGCAGAAAAACTCCCTGATGTGTTCTTAAAGCGTTTCGAGGCGGAGTTCGTACAAAATAAAGTACAAGATAGACGGCGTCTCCTACCCTCGCTAAGTATATCACGCTTTGCGTTAGCTTGGCTGATGGATGATATCAGAAAATATCCTGGATACAAAGATATTAAGGCGAGCTTTACACAAAAGATTCTTGCTGAGGCTGAGAATGAATCTGGGGTTGATTTGAAAGAAAGGATAATATTTTCACTTGTTACCACAACCACTCCAGCAAGAAGTGGAGAAATCCGCCCTGAAGAGCACAAATTCTCAGTTGAGAAAGGAAAGAACGAACAGAAATATGATATTACTTCTATTACGGACGCCCTAAAAAGATGGTACGCTGTGAAGTGGTCTGACGAAATCGCCAAGAGAGCATTTTCGCGTCTCAAGCAAGCGTACAAGGTTGGTTAAAATGTTGATAGTATGCAAAGTACTTGAAGGGTAAATGTGGATTCCGCATCAAGTGCGGAATGACCACGGGAGAGATTGCCTCTTTTTTCAGCAGTCTTTAGTCTTTGAGTTTTCTCATCCATTGCGGCCAGTCGTCCGGCGCAGCGTTGCCGGCCTCGGTCCAGGGGCCGTTGGTGTCGAAATTGCGATGCCACTTCAGCTTCCACAATCGCTTTAGTCCGGTCTTCCTAACAGAGAGATTCAAGAAAACGGCGTTAGTCTGGGCTCGGTATGCTCGCAGACGGACTCACAGTATTGGAGGATGTGTGGATGATAATTTTGCCCAGAACCTATCATAGCCATATCTAACGACGAGGCTCGGAAAATTCGGTTATTGAAAAGCCTGTACAATCGTTGCGAGAGTTTTAGCACTAAGTAGCAATGCAAGGTACCTTGCATTGCTACTTAGTGATTATATTATACAACGTCGTATACCTTGCAGTGCGAGGTGTAGCTTGATCTTGGCCAGAGGTGGGTCTCCGCCGAAAATATTTGGAGTCGGATTGGGCGGCCACATTGGGCCGGGCCTACAATTTATTTGAGATTGCTTCGCCCCACAGCTTCGCTTTTGCGAAGCAAAACGTCGGGCCTCGCAATGACCGTAGGGAATACTGAATCTTGACTGTCGTCAGACAAGTATCGAACAAGGAATAATGAACGACGAAGTGAAGGGAAAAGGGGGGTCGTTTTTCGGTGGTCTTTAATCTTTGAATTTTCTCATCCATAACGGCCAGTCGTCCGGCGCAGCGTTGCCGGCCTCGGTCCAGGGGCCGTTGGTGTCGAAATTGCGATGCCACTTGAGCTTCCACAATCGCTTTAGTCCGGTCTTTTTGACAGAGAGATTCAAGAAAACGGCATTAGTCCGGCCCTGGTGCCGGGGGATGCAATAACGCGTAAGACTGTTGGTCATGTAATCCATATAATCCGGAGGGCTATGCGTATGCCTTGGCCAGCCGTCCAGCCACATAGCATCCAAGAACAACGGTATATTAGCTGCACCTTTAACGTTGATAGTCCTCCAGAAGTTGTCAGACCCGTAGGACGCGGCATGCTCTTCGGGCGGATTTGTGGCCCAGCTATTTACCGCGTAGCTGCCGCCGCTCCATCTTTCGCCCTGTCCCTGTCCCCAGGCATAAAAGGTCCCGCCGGCGACGTGTGCCCAGGAGCCGGACCCGGCTGAGCCGGCTGCGAGCTCTACGCGATTTCTCATGGCCCTCGGGCAGAAGGATATCTTTTTATCCGTATAGTACCGTTTAAGGGCCTTGTGCCACTGAGCGACGTGGCCGCCTTGATGATAACCCGCCAGGAAATTACCGTCGTTGTCGTCGGTATACATTAGGAAGATGGAGCCCCATTGGTGCAGGTTCGACTGGCAGATGACTGTTTTTGCCTGGTCCCGTGCCCGGTTTAATGATGGTATCAATATCGCCATCAATAGTGCGATAATCGCGATGACCACCAGGAGTTCTATTAGCGTAAAGGCCCTTTGTTTATTCATAATAATATAATGCGTCCTTTTTCTGCCAATATTGCATTGTTCCAACGATGTCCTGCTAAGAATAGTCTACCTCAAATCGCTTCTTTTTGCAATATTAAAGGAAAGAAGACCCCCAGGGTAAACCTGGGGGCTAAACATTTTTGGGGGGTTATGTCCGTGAATTATCAACGCTTGCTATTCTTTAGAAGGCCGGCTACAATGCCGATAGAAGCTCGAGAAGTAGATTTTTTGGGAGATTTGCAATGATTAAGGTTCTAATCACGGACAAACTTGCCCAGGAAGGAATTGACTTGCTCAATTCGACGGACGGCGTTGAGGCGGTTGTCAAAACCGGTATAGGCGAAGATGAGCTGGCTGAGATTATCGGTGAACATGACGGCTTAATCATCCGAAGCGGCACAAAGGTTACGGCGAACGTCTTGGCTAATCCCGGCAAACTAAAGGCAATCGCGCGGGCAGGCGTCGGCGTAGATAACATCGACGTCGCGGCGGCTACGAGAAAAGGAATCCTCGTTATGAATACGCCCGGCGGTAACACGCTCAGTGCCGCTGAACATACAATGGCGCTAATACTTGCGATGAGCCGAAACGTTGTCCCGGCCTGCAATAGCTTAAAGGGCGGTGCCTGGGACAGGAAAAAATATTTGGGTAACCAGCTGAATAACAAGGTGCTCGGCTTGATAGGCCTGGGCAGAATCGGTATGGCTGTGGCAAAAATGGCAAGAGGCTTCAATATGAAAATCTTAGGCTATGACCCGCTTGCCGTACCGGCCAACGCGGAAAAGCTCGGTGTTGAAGTGACCGATGGCCTCGAAAGAGTCTTCAAAGAGGCCGATTATATCAGCGTCCATGTGCCGAGAAATACGCAAACACTGAATATGATTGGCGCCGAACAGATCAAGATGATGAAACCGACCGTGCGATTAATCAACTGCGCACGGGGCGGAATTATTAACGAGGACGCACTTTATGACGCACTTGCTGAAAAACGTATCGCCGGTGCTGCTCTGGACGTTTATCCTACGGAGCCGCCGGAGAACACGCGCTTCAGTGGGTTTGAAAATTGCCTCGTCACGCCGCATTTAGGCGCCAGCACCAGCGAGGCTCAAATCGAAGTTGCTGTCGAAGCAGCTCAAATTCTTGTTGATGCCCTCAAAGGCGGCCCGGTCCGAAATGCCCTCAATGCTCCGTCTGTTACGGGAGCTGTGCCGCCGATTGTAAGCCGGTATGCCGAACTTGCTCAGCGAATCGGCACACTTGTCAGCACTATCGCGCCGGGGCATATTAAGGATGTTGACGTGCAATATCGCGGCTCGATTGCCGAGATGGCTGTCGAATCGGTTACTCTTAATTTCGCAATCGGCCTGCTGCAGAAGCATTTCGATATGCCGCTGAACGTGGTCAATGTTTCCGTCCTGGCTAAAGAGCGCGGCATAAGTATAGACGAGACCAAAAACACCGAGGCCAAGGACGTGGCCGCAAGTTTCACTGCCAAAGTTGTTACCGATAAGGTTACGCGCACCGTGACCGGCTCAGTCTTTGGCGGGACTCTGCTGCGAATCATTGAAATCGACGGGTTCAACATGGAAATGACGCCGCAGGGGGCGGTTCTGGTCATCTTTAACGACGATAAGCCCGGCGTTATCGGTTCGGTCGGGACTGTCTGCGGCAGGCATAACATAAACATCTGCACTATGGGCGTGGGACAAAAACCGGCGGAGCAAAAGGCTACTCTTGCCGTTAGTCTCGATAAGGAACCGGACGCAAAAGCTATTGAAGAGCTCGGCAAGCTCGAGTTCGTAAACGAGATTTATGTCTGCAAATTAGATTGATGCTCGATGCTCGGTACTCGATGCTCGATACTCGATACTTGATGCTCAAATGGAGTTTTTTGTATGGCTGAGCAATTGATAATCAGCGTTAGCGGAGTCAGAGGCATCGTCGGGCAGAACCTTACTGCTTCGGTTGCCACTGACTACGGCTGTGCGTTCGGTACGTTTCTAAAAAACAAAGGTGCCGGCGAAAAAGAAAAATTGTCGGTTTGTATCGGCAGGGATTCTCGGCCCAGCGGCCAAATGCTGCAATCAGCCGTGACAGCGGGATTGTGTGCTGTTGGAATTGAGGTGATTGATTTAGGGGTAGTAACCACACCCGGTGTGGGCATTATGGCAAGGCAGTTAGGCTGCGGCGGCGGGGCGGTTGTGACCGCTTCGCATAACCCGTCTCAGTACAATGGCATAAAATTATTACTCGGCAACGGCATTGCTCCGCCGGGCGACGCAGCGGAGCAAATCAAGCAATATTTTTTCGATAAACGCTTTGCCCTCGTAGATTCGCCTGACTACGGCGATGTAACTTCTGATGAACAGACCGATGCTACGCACATCGCTAAGGTATTGGCAATCATTGACAAAGAGGCGGTCGCTGCAAAAAATTTCAGGGTCGTTCTGGACAGCGTCAACGGGGCAGGGGGGCGGGTTACTAAAAAGTTGCTGGCTGAGCTTGGCTGTGTGGTCTCAGCGATAAACGATGAACCCACCGGCCAGTTCGCTCACGGGCCCGAACCGACCGCCGAGAACTCAGAAGGCCTTTGCGAAGTGGTAAAAACACAAACAGCCGAAATCGGGTTTGCACTGGACCCTGACGGCGACAGATTGGCAATTGTTGATGAAGCTGGCAACTACATCGGCGAAGAATATACCCTTGCTCTGGCGGCAAAATATATTTTTGGTAAAAGAACGGGCATAGCGGCTACGAATCTTTCGACTTCGAGAATGATTGATGATATCGCCGAGAAGGCCGGCGGTCAGGTCATCCGTACTGCTGTCGGCGAGGCCAATGTCGCCGCGGCAATGCTCGAACACGATTGTATCATCGGAGGAGAAGGCAACGGTGGTGTGATTGATTTGCGAGTTGGGCCGGTGCGAGACGGTCTTGTTGGTATTGCCCTTGTGCTGCAATTGATGGCCGAGACGGGGAAAACGATAAGCCAGTTGGTCGGTGAAATCGGCGGCTATTACATGAGCAAAGATAAATTCGCTGCGGGGCAAAACCAAGCATGGGAAATCCTTGATTCGGCAAAGAAAACCTTCACCGACGCAAAGCTCGACACGACCGACGGCTGCCGATTCGATTTCGGCGACGGCTGGCTGCACCTGCGAGCCAGTAATACCGAACCTGTAATGAGAGTTATCGTTGAGGCAGAAGACCAACGCACTGCTCAAAAATATATCGATGCGGTTTTGAAAATCCGCACCAAAGTATTGGGTTAATGCAGTGATACACGAGAACAAACAAGAAATTGCCAGCAGGCAAATAAAATCTGTCACATATCTTAGCATCGTGGTAAATATTGCTCTGTCCATTATCAAGGTCGTCATTGGTTCGCTGGCTGGCTCGCTGGCACTGATGGCCGATGGGATCCACTCACTTTCTGATGTAGCCACCGATGCGGCTGTACTACTGGGCCTTCGTCTGGGTTCGAAAGAGCCTGACCAGAGCCACCCCTACGGCCACGGGCGGGCCGAGACTTTCTCAGCGGGGTTAATTGCATTGGTCTTAGTTCTTGTGGGGGGGGCAATGATTTACTATGCCACTATGGCCATAGCCAGAGAGCAAGTTACCACGCCCCGGCTCGGTGTTCTCATAGTCGCAATGGTTTCAATTGCCGCTAAAGAGTGGCTCTACAGGGTCACGCAAAAAATCGCGATTCAATTTCATAGCCCCGCACTTTATGCCAATGCCTGGCATCACCGCAGCGATGCTTTAAGTTCGGTAGCGGTTGCGATAGGGTTTATATCGCTGGAATTCGGTTTCGGCCATGGCGACCAGGTTGCTGCAATTGCTGTTGGCCTGATGATTATCTGGGTGGGAGTCAGGGTAATTGGCGATTCCATGCGTGAGCTGACAGAAGGTGCCGTCGATTCAGACACGATCGAGCGCATAAGAGACGTGATCAACGCCAACTCTTCGATACGCCAATGGCATAAACTGCGAACCCGCACGGTGGGCAGAGAAGTTTTTCTCGACCTTCACATCCTTGTTGACCCGGATTTGAACATATCGGCCGCTCACAAAATATCCGAAAGTCTCGAAAGTGCTCTGAATGAGCAGATAACACGCCCGGTAAATATTACTGTTCACATCGAGCCGGATATACCGACCCTGAGAAAATGAAAACACTGACAAAGAATTAGGAGGAGAATTTTGGGTCAGAGTGACATACTGTTGTCACACCATGGGGAAAAACGTGTGTTTTTACTAAGAAAAACCCCGAAATAGTGAAAGTAGATATAGGTATTCCATGCAGAAGAAATCTATGCCCAATAGGACCGAGATTGGCTGTTCTTGGTGTTATGTTGATTGGCGAGATTATGAAAGAAACTTGCAAAAATTGCAAGTATTTTGTGTCCAAAGGTATTAGCTATTTTTCTTCACCGAGGTGGGGTGACTGTATGAAACCAAGAAGGTGTAATGCCCAGGTGGATGTTGAGAAAGAACGTGGTGTGTTTGTGTGGGATGATAAAACTTGCAGTGATTTTGAGCCAAAGCAAAAACCCCAGTAAGGGTCCGTGCTAAATCGGCAATTAATAAATAAAATTGGCATAACATACGATTTGACAAAAAATCAGCAGTAAGTTATCCATTGATATTTTGTAGTCGACAGCAAAAATCATTTCATGGCAAGTCTCCAGCTCAGCGCAACGACCAAATAGCTTGAAGTAATATCTGGTGACGTTATAATTCATTGTGTGTAGTTCATAGTTCGCAGTTTGTAACAAGAAGGAAGATTTAGGATGGCAGCCAGAAGAGCTGGTTTTATTTATTCGCCGGAGCTGGAGAAGTATAGTTATCCGCCGGAGCATCCCTTTACTACAATCCGGGCCAAAAGAACGCGGGACATTCTAAATTCTATGGGGCTTCTCTCAGGCAACGGCAGAAGCGAAGTAGCCCCGGTTCCCGCTGAAAGAATTGTGCTGAAGAAGTTCCATTCGGCCCGTTATCTGCACGCATTGAAAACGGCCGCCAAAGGCCGTTGGGCTGCCGGAGCACTCGGTATGGGAATAGGAACAGGGGATTGTCCGGTCTTCGATGGATTATATGAGTACGCGGTTCTGGCTACGGGGGGTACACTCATCGCTGCAAAACTCATTCTCTCAGGCGCTGCTGATGTGGCGTTCAATCCGTCAGGCGGGTTTCATCACGCCGGTCCCGAACGCGCATCGGGCTTTTGCTACATCAATGACGTGGCCCTTGCCTGTATCATACTGGCCGAGCAGGGAAAACGCGTTGCGTATGTTGATGTGGACGTTCATCACGGCGACGGCGTTGCATACGCATTTTACGACCGCTGCGACGTGATGACCATATCGTTCCACGAGAACCCCCGGATGCTGTTTCCCGGCACAGGATTTGAAGACGAAATCGGCACCGGGCGCGGAAAGGGCTACTGTGTGAATGTGCCTCTTCCGGTCGGCACTTATGACCAGGCGTATATGAAGGCATTCGAAGCTGTAGCTCTGCCGTTGATTACCGCTTATAATCCTGACGTGATTGTTTTTGAATTAGGGGCTGATGGGCTTGCGGGTGACCCTCTTGCACATCTGTATCTGACTAATAACGTTTATGTCGAAATCATCAACCATCTGTTAAGTTTCAAGAAACCCATTCTTGTAACCGGCGGCGGGGGGTACAATGTCGACAACACCGTAAGGGCGTGGGCTCTGGCCTGGAGTATCTTTGCCGGCGCCGATAGCGACCGGGATACCAATCCCGCCGTCCGGCAGGGGGGCTTGCGGGACAGGGAACTTGTTGTGAGCCAGCCACAGCGTGAAACGGTAACCCCTGCAATAGAGGCCGTGATAGAAGCGGTTAAAGCCAACGTTTTTTCTTTTCATGGCTGCTGAAGGCGGGTTTGATCATGGCCGGCCCGTCTTGGCTCGGGCAAGGCGAGACAGGCGTTGCCGGCCTATCCGGTTAAGTTGCGTATGCTCTATCGCCGGGCTTATACCGGTTTGTCTTGACTGAGCGTGGACCGAGGATACAATATGGCTCGCTTGAAATCAGAACAGTAAGCGTTTACGTGTGGTATCCTTAGGGAAGTGAATATGGACTTCGGCAAAGAGGGCTCTTTGAGTATAGAACCATTGGATAAGATTTTGGCATCGGTGCCGAACGCCGGTTTTGGCGACCTTATCCCCATTCTGCAGAAGATTCAGGCAGCCTACGGTTACCTGCCGCCGAGTGTGCTAATGGCTGCGAGCAGCCGTACCGGCATCACTGCCAGCCGGATTTACGGAGTGGCAACCTTTTACGAGCAGTTTCATCTTGAGCCTCATGGTCGACATACGATTAAATGCTGCCGAGGGACAGCATGTCATGTAAGGGGCGGCAGAAACATAATACGAGCTATTTCACGGACTCTGGGTGTAGAAGAAAGTGAAACTACCGAAGACATGCGGTTTACATTTGAGACAGTGGCATGTCTTGGGACGTGTTTTCTTGCTCCGGTGATGATGGTCAATAATGATTATTACGGCCACATGACGTCGAACAAGGTCAAGGACATACTCGAAAGGTACAGTTGAATAGATGGTTTCCGTAAAGATAATATCATTGGGCGGCATCGAACGGTTCCGACAGGAGCTGTTGAGCAGACGGCGAGAATACAAAGCGAGGATTCTAATCTGCACGACAGGGTGCAGGGCGTTGGGAGCCCAGGGTGTTGCGGCAAAATTCAGGGAAAGATTGAGGAGTCTTTCTCTTGAAAAGGAAGTTTCGGTTGTCGAGACCGGCTGCATTGGGTTGTGCGCCCGCGCACCGGTTATGCTGATTGAGCCTTATGAGTATCTTTATGGGGGGGTCAGCGGCGAAGATATTGACGAGATAATTTCGACGACAATACAAAATGGCCAGGCAGTTGAGCGTCTGGCGGTCGTTCAGGACGGCAAGCCGACGCCTCACATAAAGGATATTAATTTTTACAAGAAGCAAACGAGACTCGTACTGGGGAACTGCGGGCGAATTGACCCGAGGAGAATCGAAGACGCGATTGAACGCGGAGGATATATTGCGGCAGTACAGGCCATAACCCGGAAAAAACCGCAGCAGATTATAGACGAGGTTACAGAGTCAGGTCTCAGAGGTCGCGGTGGGGCTGGCTTTCCGACGGGCGTGAAGTGGAATTTCTGTCGAAAGTCAGAGGGCCAGGAAAAATACCTTATCTGCAACGCCGACGAGGGTGACCCAGGGGCGTTTATGGACAGGGCACTGTTGGAAGGTGACCCACACAGAGTTATCGAGGGAATGATTGTGGCTGCTTATGCCATCGGTTCGGGCCAGGGATTCATATATGTTCGGGCTGAGTACCCCATCGCGGTTGAGCATATTAATATCGCACTCGAGCAGGCACGTACTCTTGGACTTTTGGGTGACGATATAGCAGGGTCGGGCTTTGGCTTTGACATACAAGTCCGTATGGGCGCCGGGGCGTTTGTCTGCGGTGAGGAAACCGCTCTTATAGCATCGCTTGAAGGCAAGCGTGGAATACCAAACTCTCGGCCACCATTTCCCGCACAAAGGGGCTACATAGGCAAACCGACAACTATCAATAATGTCGAGACCTTGGCCAATGTTCTACTTATCATAAGGAACGGTGCGGAGTGGTACAATAAGATAGGTACTGAGAAAAGCAAAGGAACCAAAATATTTGCTCTTGCAGGCAGGGTAAACAATACCGGTCTGGTGGAAGTGCCGATGGGGGCCACGCTCCGTGAAATCATCTTTGATATCGGCGGCGGTATACCGAAGGGGCGCAAGTTCAAAGCTGCTCAGTTAGGCGGGCCCTCCGGTGGTTGTATTCCGGCCAGGTACCTCGACAATGAGATAGACTACGACAGCGTGCAGGCCCTTGGAGCAATAATGGGCTCTGGCGGGCTTATCGTCATGGATGAAAATACCTGTATGGTGGACATCGCGCGGTATTTCCTCGAATTCGTTCAGGCCGAATCGTGCGGTAAGTGTACTCCGTGCAGGGTCGGCACGAAAAAGATGCTTCAAATGCTTCAGGACGTCAGCCGGGGTGAGGCTAAAATAGAAGATCTTGATTACCTTCAGCATTTGGCAGAACATATCAAGAAGGCGTCACTTTGCGGCCTTGGACAGACAGCCCCGAATCCTGTCCTTTCCACACTACGCCATTTCCGGGACGAGTACGAGGAGCACATTGCTTTGAAGACGTGCCGGGCGGCAGTTTGCGAAGGCTTGGTAAGGGCATCGTGCCAGCATGCGTGTCCTGCGGGTGTGAATGTTCCGGAATATCTGGCACTTGCCGCTGAGGGCAAACTCAATGAAGCGGCAAATATAATCCGGCGGCGCAATCCTTTCATTTCTGTCTGTGGTCGCGTTTGCGACCATCCGTGTGAGCAAAGGTGCCGTCGGAGTGAAATCGACCATCCCCTTGCGATACGTGCTTTGAAGCGTTATATCGCCGACAATATGGACGACTATGTGAGTCTGATGTCCCGTCGTGTTGACAAGCCCGCTGAAGTGGCGATTGTCGGCAGCGGGCCTGCAGGTCTTAGCTGCGGGTACTTTTTGGCCCTTATGCAAAGGTCGTCAGTCATATTCGAAGCCCAGCCAATTCCCGGGGGGATGCTTGCTCTGGGGATACCGGAATTCAGACTGCCGAAGGAAACACTCAAAAAGGAGATAGATTTCATCCTCTCGCACGGTATTGAACTGCGGACAAATTCAAAAATTGAAAACGCCAAAGAACTGATTGACCAAGGATTCAAGGCGGTATTTGTGGCGACGGGGGCACAACTTGGCAAGGCAATTAATATTGAAGGTATCGAGCTTGATGGTGTGCATGATGCTCTTGAATTTCTGCGTGAGAGGGCTTTGGGTAAGGGGCAGAACTGCGAGGGTAAAGCGATAGTAGTACTGGGCGGCGGTAACGTGGCTGTGGACGCGGCCAGGTCGGCTGTTCGTTTGGGTGCGAAGAAGGTGACGATCCTTTATAGAAGAACCCGGGAAGAAATGCCGGCCTACACAGAAGAAATCGAAGAGGCCATACAGGAGGGGATTGAGATTATAACTCTCGGCATTCCGAGACGGATTCTAAGCAGAAACGGTGTTGTAACCGGTATTGAATTTATTCGCGCCGAACTTGGCAAGGCTGAAGCTGACGGTAGACGTAGGCCAATAGCTGTAGAGGGTAGTGAAAGTGTAGTTGAATGCGACATGGTGATACCGGCTATCGGCCAGGTCGCGTCCGCGGAGGTTGTAGATTTTAGTGGCGGCCCTGAATTGACTGACTGGGGCACGATAAAAGTTGATCCCGTCAGTCGTAATACTACAGTTAGTGAAATCTTTTCCGGAGGGGACTGCGTCAGTGGTCCTTCAAGCGTAATAGCAGCGGTTGCAAGCAGCCAACAAGCCGCTGTTCATATCGACAGGCTGCTTGGGGGAAGCGGAGAGCTTCCAGCCGACACGGGATTTGCGTTTGTCAAGCCCGACGAAGAGACATTGGCGAAATCACCTCCGAGAGCTGAAGAAAAGATTATTGCGCTCGACATACGCAAACGTTGTTTTGCAGAGGTAGTGCTCGGCCTTGACCGAGAGCAGGCGGTCTGCGAGGCAAGTAGATGTCTGAGATGTGACCTTGAAAAATAACAGCAGTCAAAATTATGTCTGAAATACAAGTAACAATAAACGGCAAAGAGTTAACCAGCAAGGCCGGACAGAACATCCTTGAACTGGCTCTTGCAAACGACATTGAAATACCGAACCTCTGCTACGATCCAAGACTGAGGCCCAGCGGTTCGTGCCGGCTTTGTGTGGTGGAAGTACAGGGCCAGGCAGAACCGGTTGCCGCGTGCACTTTCCAGATACAGCCTGGAATGGTTGTGCAAACGCAGACGGAAGAAATCCGGGCGATAAGGAAAACCGTTCTCGAGCTTTTATTTTACGAGCATCGTGGGTCCTGCACCACGTGCGATGAAAACGGCGACTGCAAGCTGCAAAGGTATGCGTACGAGTATCAGCTCAGTGATGATGTTTTTGAGCCGCCTGCCGGGGAAGGGCGGCGTGAAAATTACACTACCGGCAATGAGGCGCTGGAGTACGACCTGGGCAAATGTATCCGCTGCGGCAGGTGTATACAAATTTGTGAGGAAGTTCAAGCCGACAGTGCACTTACGTTCAAGTCAAGGGCGGCGAGCGTCGAGGTTAGCACTGCCTTTGACATGCCTTTAAACGATTCGACCTGCGAACTGTGCGGCCAGTGCATCTCAAGCTGTCCCACGGGGGCTTTATATGAGCGAGCGGCGAAAGGCAAGGGTCAGTGCAAGGACCTTGTGCGAACAAGAACGACCTGTCCATATTGTGGGGTTGGTTGTCAAATTGACCTGAACGTAAACCCAAAAGCAAGTGAGATTGTCCGTGTAACCAGCGAGGTCGGCTGCATTCCCAACAACGGCAACTTGTGCGTCAAGGGAAGATTCGGCATGGATTTCATCGCCAGTGATAAAAGGTTGACAGAGCCGCTTATCAAGAGAAACGGCAAATTTGAGAAAGCGACGTGGGATGAGGCAATTACGTTTATTGCCGAACGTCTCAAGCGAACGCGTTCGCAGTTCGGTGCCGATAGTATCGCCGGGCTTTCATCAGCCAAGTGCACTAACGAAGACAACTATGTGTTCCAGAAATTCATACGTGCGTGCATCGGGACCAATAACGTGGACCACTGCGCAAGGCTGTGTCATGCATCCACGGTAGCCGGTCTTGCGCGAGCATTCGGCAGCGGGGCTATGACCAATTCAATAGATGAGCTAAAAAATGCGGCCTGCATATTTGTCATCGGCTCAAACACGACCGAAGCCCATCCGGTGATCGGTCTTTATATAAAAAAAGCAGTGATGAAAAATGGAGCTGAATTAGTAGTGGCCGATCCCCGTGCGATTGACCTGACCCGATTTGCCAGGCTGTATATTGCCCAAAAGCCCGGCACGGACGTAGCGCTTATTAATGCGATGATGAACGTAATTATAAATGAAGAATTGCACGACAAAGCCTTTATCAAAGAGCGGACCGAGGATTTTGAAAAGCTTGAAACTATACTAAAAGACTTTACTCCCGAAAAAGCCGAAGGCATTACGACAATTCCGGCGGATAAAATTCGCGCAGCAGCGAGGCTTTACGCCAACGCCAAAACCGCCAGCATTGTTTATAGTATGGGCATCACTCAGCATACGACGGGCACTGATAACGTGCTGTCGCTGGCCAATCTGGCAATGCTTACGGGCAATGTGGGCGCCGAATCGACGGGCGTCAATCCCTTGCGTGGACAGAACAATGTGCAGGGCGCCTGCGATCTTGGAGCGCTGCCTAACGTCTACCCCGGCTATCAATCCGTTGAAGATTCGCAGATACAGGCCAATTTCGAGTCAGCGTGGGGCGGGAAGCTCTCCGGCCGAAAGGGGCTTACGGTTGTCGAGATGATGCACGCGATAGAAGAGGGAAAAGTCAAAGCTCTGTACGTAATGGGAGAGAACCCCGCACTTTCGGACCCGAACCTGAACAGAACCAGAAGAGCCCTGGAGAAAGTGGATTTTCTGGTAGTACAGGATATTTTCCTTTCAGAGACGGCTGAGTACGCCGATGTTGTATTGCCCTCGGTCTGCTTTGCGGAGAAGGACGGCACATTCACGAATACCGAACGCCGGGTTCAGCGGGTTCGAAAGGCCGTCGCGCCGCCGGGACAGGCCCGAAGTGACTGGAAAATCATCTGTGAGGTCGCGACGAAGATGGCCTATCCGATGAGCTACGAAGGCGCCGACAAAATAATGGGTGAAATCGCGTCGGTCACCCCAATATATGGCGGTATTTCGTTCGACAGGATAGATTCGGTTGGGCTGCAGTGGCCCTGCCTGGACAAGGGGCATCCAGGCACCAGGTTCCTGCACGAGGGAACATTCAAGAGGGGCAAAGGTAAATTCCACGCGGTCGAATTTATTGAGGCTGACGAGCTTCCCGATGAGGACTATCCTTTTGTACTGACGACCGGCAGGCAGCTATATCAATTCCATACCGGCACGATGACAAGAAAGTCACCGGCGATCAATCAGGTTTCGCCGACGGGGTACGTAGAGATACATCCCGATGATGCCCGGCGGCTTGAAATCAGCAGCGGCGAGAATGTTGAGGTAATCACCCGGCGCGGAAGGGTAACCACGCCGGCAAGGGTTACCAGCAAGATTGAAAAAGGCTGGCTGTTTATGCCGTTTCATTTCCGGGAAAGCCCAGCCAATATGCTGACTAATGACGCATTAGACCCAACGGCCAAGATACCGGAATACAAGGTCTGTGCAGCAGCGGTTAACAAGACCAAGCAGCCAAAGTAGCCGGTGACTTAACTACGTTATTGGATAGTTTTGGCCATTATAATTTGGCCATTTCCAAAACGGTGGATACGTGCCGCTCCCACCCCAAAGACATAATGTGAACTCCCTGACATAAGTCCTTTAGTTCTGTAATCAGACGGGCGGAGATTTCCAGGCTTTTTTCGACTCTTTTTTCTTTCCCCACGCCGGCCAGCTCGTTAATAAGCTCATCGGGAACGTGAATTCCTGCGACATTTGCATTCATAAACTTAGCCATGCCGGGTGATTTCAAAAATATGATTCCGGCCATAACCGGCACTTTGAGATGCTTTACTTTTTTCATAAAGCGAGCGAACTTATCCACTTCATAAACTGCCTGGGTCTGGAAGAACTCTGCCCCAGCCTGAATCTTTTTCTCCATCTTGATAATCTGTGGTTCCAGCGGCTCGGCGCCCGGATTCACCACTGCCCCCAAGCAAAATTGCGGCGGACGGCCTTCCAAATCATTACCCGCCATATCTTTGCCGCCCATTAACCCCTTGACTGCCGAGAGCAGCTGTACCGAATCCAAATCGAAGACGGGCATCGCCTGAGGGTGGTCACCCATTGTTGGATGGTCCCCGGTGAGGCACAATAGATTATCAATACCTAATACTGCGGCGCTTAAGACATCCGACTGCAAACCGAGACGATTGCGGTCCCGGCAGGTAAGCTGCATAATGGGTTCGAGGTCTCTGTCCTTCAAAAGACGACAGGTCGCCAGTGAGCCGACCCTCATTACAGAGCTTTGCAAATCAGTAACATTGAAAGCATCAATTTTGTCGCGCAGCGGCTCCAGCTCGCTCATCATCTGTTCCATCTCTATGCCCTTGGGCGGCCCGGCTTCACAGGTGATTACAAACTTGCCCTGTTTGAAACGCTCAATAAGTTTCATGTCTTAAACGCCTCCATATCTCAGAAGTCAGAAGACAGAAGTCGGATGTCAGAAATCAGATGTCAGAAGTCAGATTTTTCTGCTTTCTGTCGTCTGTCCTCTGCTTTCTGTGCTCTGTCTTCTGTTTTCTGTCTTCTGTCCTCTGTTTTCAGCTCAGACCTCTATGTCATAAAAAGATGTCTTACGCAGCTCGCTTGACGGCAGCATTTTGCTGTGGTCGCGCGGTGTGCGGATTTTCTTGAAGTTTTCCAATCGTCCGACCTTCTCCAGCCGTTCATAAATCAACTGCCAGCCGCAATCTTTCTCAGAGTCAACTTCACATTTTCCGTCCTGAGCCCCACCACAAGGCCCATTAAGCAGACTTTTTGCACAAAAAGTGATTGGACAGATACCCCCGGTATAATCCAACGCGCAGTCTCCGCACGCCTGGCAGCGCTCATCCGACGGCCAAAGCCCCTGCAACCCGCCCAGGGATACCGTGTTCGCTGCGGGGTGTACAACCTTATCGACAACCTTCGAGACCGCCTGGACGCCGACTCCACAACTCAGCACCAGGATAGAATCGGTTTGTTTGATATTGTCGGTCTCCCTGGCGAGCCTCGTTGCCACCAGCACTTTGTTGCAGAGAAAATCCACCAGAGTTGTACTTGTCACGTTCTTGCCCGCTTTTTCCAGCTCGGCTTTTATTGTCGAAAGTGCTTTTTCTCCGCCGGTCTCACAGGCCTCGGCGCAACCATTGCAGCCGAGCAGGAAGATATTCTTTTCGGCGCCAAGCGACTCCAGCACTTCGGCTGTTGGCTTATTCTGCGTGAATAGCATCTTCAATTTCCTTTAGCACTGTACTAATGATTTCAGGAACTCTCTTCAAACGACTCTAAATACGCCTAAGACATTTGCCTTGGCGTCAAGCAGGTGAACCGAGCAGGCAAGGCAAGGGTCAAATGCGCGCACAATCCGGACGAGCTCAAAGGGATTGTCCTTGTCCTTGACTTTGGTACCTATTATCGCCTGTTCCACCGCTCCGGGTTGGCCTTTATCATCTTTCGGTGAAGCATTCCAGGCCGTGGGCGTAATTACCTGGTACCGCTCAATTTTCTTGTCCTTGATAGTCATCCAGTGTCCCACTGCACCTCGTGGAGCTTCGGTTAAACCGGTACCTTCGCCGGCGTCGGGGATATGGCTCTCGACGATAGCCGGCTCATCGGGCTTTAGGCTTGTGAGCCAGTCAACCATAGCATCGCCAACGAGTTTAGCTTCCACGGCCCTGGCCGCGTGTCGGCCAAGAACCGAATACAAGGCGTCAACGCCGGCATTGAATTCGCCGAGGACCGAGTCAACTAACTGTTTTGTTATCGCGTCGCCTTGCACATAGTTGCTCACCATCCGTGCCAGAGGCCCAAGCTCGCAAACCTGGCCTTTATACCGCGGAGACTTAAGGAATGAATAGGCTTCTTTCTTTTTAAGGTCCGGCTTCGTTTGGCCTTGAGCCGGGTTTTTGCCCGAGCTGGAATCGGCGTACCAGGAATGCTTAACGTCCTCGGTGATATTTTCCTTGGTGAACGGCTCAAGCTGCAAATCCGGGGAGACGACCCCTGCCTTAAACAGCAGGCCGGTCGGCACATCAAAACCGCCATAAGCAAGAAGCCTTTGGCAGCCTTTTCCAATCTCAAAATAGTCACTATAGGCCTTTGCTACAGCTATGACGTCCGGTATGTAGACATTGTCAACAAAATCCCTTATCTCATTTAATCGCCATAAGAAATTGGTTATCTTATCTTCGGTGGGTTTTTCGGTAACGCCACCGGGCACAGTGCCCACATTATGCGGCATCTTCCCGCCGAAGATTGCAAGCATCTCCTGACATTTGCGTCTGATATCCAGCGCCATTAAATAATGGTTCACCAATTCGGCATTTTGCTGACCGGTTACCCGATAATCGCCTTGGTAGCGCGGCACAAAAGGCGCCACATCACCGACCACACTGACTGCGTCCACATAATCCAGCGCCGCAAGATGATAAAAATGAAGAACATGCGACTGTAAGAAGTTAGAACCAAGAATGAGGGCGCGGATCAGCTTGGCGTTATCCGGAATTTTATCTGTCAAACCAAACGCATCGTCAAGACACAGCGCCGATGCCGTTGCGTGGGCGGTCGGACAGACGCCACATATCCGTTGGGTCAGACGATTAGCATCACGAGGGTCCCTTCCCTGCAGGATTATCTCGAAACCACGAAAGAGCGTCCCGGCGCTCTTGGCCTCTTTGACGACGCCATCGTCTATCACTGCCTCGATAGCGAGGTGGCCCTCAATCCTCGTTATCGGGTCAATTTTTACTTTTGTGACCATGTTAGTTCCTCGAAAGTGATCTTCTCGTACATTGGCGACGTGCCATCTGGAAATTCCGGCTCGACACAACCCAGACACGGCGAACCGGCCTTGACGCACCAGCTCACGCCGTTGTTCCACTGCCTTAAAGGACAGTCCGCATTGGTGTAATGCCCTTTACAACCCAGTTGATAAAGGCAGCCCGGGTCGCCCAGCTTCTCGGCGAATTTACCCTTATCGAAGTCCGCCCGCCTGGGGCAATTCTCGTGAATCAGCTGCCCGTAGAAAAGCTTTGGCCGAGCCAGCTCGTCCAGGTCAAGTGCGCCGGCACCTGAGAATAGTATCACGGATATCGTACCCACGAGCCAATCCGGATGCGGTGGACAGCCCGATATGTTGACGACCGGAGTCTGAATTTGCTTCTTATCAAAAACCGCCTTGACGGACTGGCAGCCGGTTGGATTGGGTTTCGCTGCGGGGATTCCGCCAAAGGCAGCACAGGTGCCAAGGGCAACCGTCAGCAGGGCATTGCGGCCGAGCTCCTCGACACTCTGCTGAACGGTCAAATGCTTGCCGGCTTTCTCGCCAATGCTGCCGTAGGCGCCGCCCTCTGCTGTAGGAATCGCTCCTTCCACAATCAATATGTAGCCGCCCTTGCGGTTCTTTTCGGTGTCCTTCAAAACCTCGATTACCGGCTCTCCCTGACCAGCCATTATTGTTGCATGGAACATCAAATTAAGCTGATGGCCAGGTACCAGCTCGTCGAGCAAAAGGTTCTGGATTTTTGGACTCACCGCGTTCAAGACCGATACGGAACAACCCGTACAGCCCGCCCCCTGTAACCAAATTACCGGATATATTTTGGTAGCCACTTGTGCTCCTTTCTATGTCAGAAGTCAGATGACAGAAGACAGAAGTCGGATGTCAGAATAATTCTTCCAGTTGTTCATTAAACGATAAAGCATAGTATTGACTTCGTCATACCCATCATCCAACTTCTTATGCTCATCCTTCGTAATATACATACAATCTTTTGCAAAGTCCAACCATCCTCTTGTTTCTTCAGACGATCCTAAAGAATCATTTAGATGTCTAATGAATACCTGCTCACATTTTTTTTTAGCATATCCTTCGCGTATATTTATAGCAACCGATCTCGATGATCGCCTCATCTGATCTGTTAATGAATATGTTTCTTCTTTAGGAAACTTCTTGGTTATCTCAAATATCTCCATAGCAAGCTGATAAGCCATCTGATATACTTTCAAATCTTTTACACTTTTAATCACTGTTTTCCCTCTGTCTTCTGTCCTCTGTCTTCTGTTTTCTTTTGGCAGATTCGACCGTGTTATAGAGCAGCATAGTTATTGTCATTGGGCCTACCCCGCCGGGCACAGGGGTAATAAATGAGGCCTTCTCCTTCACCGCTTCAAAATCCACGTCGCCGACAAGGCGGTAGCCTCTCTTTTTTGTTGCATCCTCTACCCGGTTAACGCCGACATCAATCACTACCGCACCTTCTTTTATCATATCTGCCGTAATCGTATTGGGCCGACCGGCGGCAGCAATAACGATGTCTGCCTGCCTCGTCTGGTGAGCAAGGTCTTTTGTTCGCGTATGGCAGACTGTAACGGTAGCGTTTCGGTTTGGCTGTTTTTGAATAAGCATATTTGCCAGGGGCTTGCCCACGATATTACTCCGGCCGACAATTACTACGTTAGCTCCTTCAATGGTTACGCCGCTGCGAATTAGCAGTTGAATAACGCCGTGCGGTGTGCACGGCAGAAAGCCCTTTTCACCTACCACCATTTTGCCCACATTCATCGGGTGAAATCCATCGACGTCTTTGGCAGGGTCGATTGCCAGCAGGACCTCAGCCTCATTAAGGTGTTTGGGCAAGGGCAGCTGAACCAGAATGCCGTTGATTTTCGGGTTGTTGTTCATCTTTTCAACCAGTGCCATCAGCTCTTCCTGCGAGGTTTCAGCAGGCAGGCGGTTATCATCGGAATAAATCCCTATTTCCTCACACGTACGCTCTTTGGCAGTAACATAGGATTTTGAGGCGGGGTCTTCACCGACCAAGATGACTCCCAGTCCGGGTACAATGCCCTGCTCTTTTAGTTTGGCCACCTCGGCCTTTAATTCTGCCCGCATATCGGCTGCTACTTGTTTTCCGTCGATGATTTGTGCTGTCATTGAACTTTTCCTCATTTATTATTACCCCGGCCACAGGTGCCGGGGCTAACCGTTGATAACCCGGCCGCAGGGATCGGGGCTAACCGTTGATAACCCGACCGCAAGTGCCGGGGCTAACCGTTGATACCCCGGCCGCAGGGGTCGGGGCTAAACATGTATTGATTAAAATAAACCCTGAACCTTTCCGGTTTTTACGTCCACATCAACCTTTCTGAAGGCGGGGTTAGACGAAGTTCCCGGCATAAGGCTGATGATACCGGCGCAGGGGCAGAGGAATTTGGCGCCTGAATAGATCAATATGTCTCGGATAGGTAGTGTCCATCCCTTGGGCACACCCTTTAGAGCCGGGTCATGGGTGAGACTGAGATGGGTCTTCACCATCATAGTAGCATAGTCATCATATTTGGGGTCAGACTCAAGATTATTGGCCTTGGCCTCCGCATCAGGCGTCCAGCTAACACCGTCGGCACCATAAACTACCTTCGCGATTTTTTCGACCCTCTCTCTGAGCTTCATCTTCATGGGATAAAGGAAATCAAATTTAGTCTTCTCTTCACAAGCTTCCTTCACGACATCAGCCAGCTCCAGAGCACCATCACCGCCGTCAGCCCAGTGACTGGAAACGGCACATCGTGCTCCTGCACCCTCGGCAGCCTTTCGAACCAAGGCAATCTCTTCTTTGGTATCAGTATGGAAGCTGTTAATGCACACCACGGGATTAACGCCTGATGTTCGAACAGTATTGATGTGATGCAGCATGTTGGGCAGACCTTTCTCGACGAGTCCCAGATTCTCCTGTTTATATTCATCAGGCAGGTCTATACCGGCGACCACCCTCGGCCCACCACCGTGCATCTTTAATGCCCGGATAGTTGTGGTGAGTACTGATACATGCGGTTTGAGCCCACTATAGCGGGACTTTACATTCCAGAACTTCTCGAAGCCGATGTCGGCCCCAAATCCACTCTCAGTAACGTGATAGTCGAATAGCTTCAGTCCGACTCGGTCACCAATTATGGAGGACTGACCCACAGCAATATTGGCGAATGGCCCGGCATGCACCATGCACGGCTGATACTCCACCGTGCAGCAGAGAGTCGGATTGATGGTGTTGCGCATCCAGGCAGTCATGGCACCACCGACCTCCAGGTCACCGGTGGTAATGGCATTACCCTTTTTATCGAAAGCAAGGGTAATTTCATCCATTCTTTTGCGCAGGTCTTGCAGGTCAGTGACGATGGACAGCATAGCCATAAGCTCTGAGCTAACGGCGATACCGAATTTGGACTGCATCGTAAATCCATCCCTACGTCCGCCAAGGCCGATGATAATGTTCCTAAGGCTCTGGGCGCAGAAGTCCATGATCCAGCCCATCTCCACCCGGGTGGGGTCGATATTCAGGCGTCGCATTCCGGTCAGCCTGTCCAGTTGAGCATCATCGTAGTTGCGCTCGTGCTGCATTCTGGCAGTAAGGGCAACCATCGCCAGGTTGTGGGCGTTCATGATGTCGTTAATGTCTCCGGTGAGCCCCATGGAGAATTCGGTCATCGGGATGAGTAATGCGTTGCCGCCACCGGCAGCGGTGCCCTTGATATTCATAGTAGGCCCACCTGAGGGCTGGCGGATGCAACCGCCCACATTCAGTCCCCGCTTACCCATGCCTTCGAGGATACCCATGGTTGTGGTGGTCTTGCCTTCGCCCAGTGGGGTAGGAGTTATGGCAGTGACTTCTATGTACTTGCCATCAGGCTTGTCCTTGAGACGGTCGATGATTTTCAAGAAATCCAGCTTAGCTATTCTTCCAGAGGCAAGCATTTCATCTTTTTCCAAGCCCAGCTTCTCTCGCCATTCTTGCGGAGCTGGCATGTTTTCTTCAGCAGCTTCGGCAATCTGCCAATCCTTCATTTTTGTCGGGTCAAGCTTCATTGGTCCTCCTTGATATTGGTAATTGGTTATTGGTAATTGGTTATTGGTAATTGGTTATTGGTAATTGGTTATTGGTTATTGGTAATTGGTTATTGATTAAATCTTTCGCACGGCCTTTTACGCTCGGCCCTGTGGGAACAAGGGTTTTTACAGAAACCACGCATTATCTTCAAAAACTGCCGAAACAGGTATAACGGCAGAGCTTTTCTTTTGCACTATCTTGCTATTTGGCCTCTCTTATATCAAGCTTTGTTTGCTGAGCTGTACACCTTGAGAAAGGAATCTGAATATATTTGCTTGTTCATCAGCATCTCAGCGGTAGCCAGTACATTCATCAGGTCCTGGTCGAGCACATCGGCAATTGCCGAATCCAAGCCGCGTGAGATAGCCATCGCCAGGAATACGCGGTTTATCAGGCTTCTTTCTGTTGCTCCCTGAGAAAGATTCGACAGACCTACTGTCATATGCGGAGCCGGGTCTGCAAGATATTTTATCTGGTCCATTGCAGTTAAGATGTTGCCGGACTGGACCTGAGCGTTTGGCACTTTGACCGGCAGAAGGATGGTGTCAATGAACAGACGCCGGGAGTCAAACCCTTTTTCCATCGTCTTTGACACGATTTCCGCAGCTATGGCTACGCGGGTGTCGATGTCCTGAGGTACGCCGTTTTTGTCCATAGTAAGGGCGATGATACTTGCTTTTGGTCCTGCCTGCTCGGCCATTTCTATGTGTTTGTCCAATATTTCTTCATCGTTTTTCTTATTCAACGGCGTCGAGTTCAGGATGACACCGTTGTCGGCATTAACGACCTTTAACCCTGCCGCGATAACACCGGGTTTTTGGGAATCAAGGCATAAGGGCGTGGAGCACGTTTCCTGGATGGTCTCAACCAGCCACTGCATCGCTGCCTCCTGGTCTGCCGCGGCGGTCCCGACATTCACATCCAGATATGTAGCACCTGCTTCGGTTTGTTTCTTGGCCAGCTCTTGAATGACTTGCTTATTTTTTTCTGCGATGGCCTCTTTAACGTTCGTGAACATCCCATTGATTCGTTCTGCAATTATTATCATAGTAAATACCTTTCTTTCCTATTTGCAATCTGCCAAAGTGGATTTTCTATAAATTTCGAAATCCGAAACAATATCAAGTGAACTAAAGTGAGCTAAAGTAAAAAATAATCCATAACTTTAGGCACTTTTAACTTTAGGCACTTTCTAACTAATTTCCTTCAAGTCCATATCTGACTGATGAAGTTTTTAACGGTAGCCACCGCTCTGGGATGACGCATACGAATTATATCGACGCCGGCCTGCAGCAGACAAATCGCAGTAGCAACTTCCCACATCGGCCCCCGGTCGGCAGGGTCACCCCAGCCTGGTGCGTCGGTGAGCTTGGCCTCTTTGGCTCGCCAGGATTCATAACCTACGTCACAGATGACCGGCATAGCCATCATTTTATCACCGGTAAGAGCGGCCAGGCGCTGGCGCTCCTGGATCGAATAGGCATACTCTATTCCATATCCGAGCGCTCCGGTGGCCTGAAACGTTACTATCCGCTCCAGCGGAAAGCCCATGTCAGAAGTTAAAATATTGACCTGCTTGGCGATGTTGATGTCCAGAGGCGCGTGGGTGATGAGATAATGGCCGTCGGCCAAAGCGATAGCGGTCAGGGATTTGTAATTGTCCTCTGTAACGGTTCCGATAAGGCATTTTTCTCCTTTTGCGGCACCGCTCACCTTGGGCATAACCTCGTTGTCTTTTTCGTCGTTTCCACAGCCCCAGAGTACAAGAGGTACACCAACTGCTTTTAACACTTCCTCGGTAACCTTGACGGCGTGAGCGGCATCTCTATCATTCTTGTCGGGGTGAATGCCGTCGAATTTCACACAGATTAACTCAGCCCCGAACTCTTCGACGCACTTTTTGGCCCAGTCGCCGGGACTGTCGAGCACATCTTTATAAGGTTCGACCAGGACGTCAGGCCAATCTTCCGGCTTGCTGTCGAGGACGTCCATAGCGATGACCGGTTTTTCACCGGTATCGGCTGCGGAGCCGCCATAGACGACATTACGTGCTCCGCCCACGGTTACTGTGGCGCTTCGGGTGCCGCCGTCTTCTTTGGTCGCCCCAAGCGTAAGGCGGTTTACCGAGCCGGTAAATCTTTCTGCAACTTTAGGAACTGGCATCTTAAATCCTCCCAAAAAAATTCGTATCTCGTATTTAGTGGTCTGTAACACGATAAGTGCGTGGTGGTTACCTATAGTTGCCCCAAGCCATCCCCAAGCTCGTCCCAATTTCCGGAGACTCGCTTGAGGCTGCCACTCCCTTGGGGACACCTTACGGCGCCATCAAATCAGATGTTACAGAATACTAAGATCTTGTATCTCGTTTCATGGCCGAGATACTCTTGTCGTCCTTAAGGTTTAGTTTATGTTCGAGTATTTTACATACCGCCAAAAATGCCGGACTATCCTCAGCAAGATCGAAGATTGTCTTGCCCTGCATCGAGGCGTCAGACACGGCCTTGTCATAAGGTACGTACCCAAAGGTTTCTATAGCGTTTAGTTTTTTGCTATCCGCTGCTTTATTCCATATAATACCGATTTGTTCTACAGCTATCGGTAGTTGCCTGGCAAGCTCGCAAATTCTTTGAGCGGTAAGGGCACCGAGAGAGGTTGGCTCTGCTACGATACACAGCAAATCAACATTATTGGTGGTTCGCCGGGACAGGTGCTCCATTCCTGCTTCATTGTCCATAATCACAAACTGGTACTGCGAGCTCAGCTCATCCAGAAAGTTTCGCAGCATATTATTCACCGCACAGTAGCAGTCCGGGCCTTCCGGCCGACCCATAGTAAGCAAATCGAACCCAGCGGCTTCGGTAATTGCCTGCTGGATGCCGTACTCGACGGACCGCAGCCGGTCGATACCGGCATTACTGGGTGGTTGTGCGCGGGCTTGCTCGCGAATTTCCGCAATGGTGGCGGCCGATTCAACTCCTAAGGTCAAGGCCAGGCAGGAGTTGGGGTCAGCGTCTACCGCGAGTACGGCCCTGCTGTCGGCGCGGGCCAGCAGAAACCTGATAATCATGGCAGCCAGAGTCGTCTTGCCCGACCCGCCTTTTCCACTTATCGCGATAGTTGTTGCCATGTTTCGTATCTTGTATAAATCATCCAGTATGTCATTCTGAGCGGAACGAAGTGGAGCGAAGAATCTCTTGCCTTATGCAATGGCAGCTTGTTCCGATTCTCTGGCCAGATCCTTCGCTTCGCTCAGGATGACAAAATATCATAATTTCACGCTTTACGTTTCACACTTTAGTGCTGATACCGAAGGGAACAGCGATAAATCCGTATGCGGCAAGAAATTAGCTCTCGTAAATTCATCCATGTAACCCGAATGGCTCATCAAATCAAAATATGTCATACTTTTGGCGATTTTCTCGGTTGCTTCCAGAGCTTTTCGGCTCAGCATTACGGTCTTGGCCCCTGCGATTGAGGTGTTTCCTACAAATTGAATCTTCTCCAAAGGCACATCAGGTAACATCCCGATAGTAACGGCCTGGCGAACGTTCAGGAAGTTTCCGAATCCCCCGGCCAGATAAATCGCATCCAGGTCTTCGAGCTTTGTCTGGGTCGACTCCATAAGGACCCTGATGGCGGCGAAGACCCCTGCTTTGGAACGAACCAAGTTGTCAATGTCTGCCTGGGTGATTAGTATTTCGCGGTGTTCATTATGTGCCGGGGCTAATTGGAATTGCCGGCCCTCGTCACCTTCGGTCAATCTTGAGCCTGCAGCCGGCGGAGTCGTTTTGAATCGCCCCGTTCGGTCTATGATGCCGTTGGTAAATAATTCGGCAAGTGTGTCCAGAAGACCTGAGCCGCAAATGCCGACAGGATGGGTATCGGCGATTGTCTTAAGTTCGATAGAACCATCGTCGAGAATGGTCAGTTTTTCGATAGCGCCGGCACCGGCCCTCATGCCGTGCTTGACTCCACTTCCTTCGAATGCAGGACCCGCTGAGCTTGAGGCGCAAACCAGCCAGTCTCGATTGCCGAGAACCACCTCGCCGTTTGTTCCAATATCAGCGAAAAGTGAGATGCCTTTTTTTGTAAAGATTCGCGTAGTCAACACGCCTGCTACTATATCGCTGCCCACATAAGCAGCGACGCTGGGCAGGCAGTATAATAGACCTCGCTTGTTGACCTGGACGCCTGCCTCTGCCGCCCGGATTGGGGGCACAAAGCCGGCTGAGGCGATATACGGCTCTCTGCGTATTCGTGTAGGGTCTAAGTTCAGCAAGAAATGCACCATTGCAGTGTTGCCGGCACATATTACTGCGGTTATGTCATGCAAATCGATTTTTTGCCTCGTTGCCAGTGTTACAATCAGATTGTTCACATCGTGTACGATGCGATTCTGCATCTCATCAAAAGCGTTATTCTCTTCTGCGTAGATGATTCGGCGAATGTAGTCCTCGCCAAAGTTAATCTGGCTGTTATATGTAGCCTCTGTGTCTATAGTCTTGGCATTCGTCAGGTCAACAAGATGGGCCACGACCGTCGTAGTGCCCAGGTCGACCGCCACGGCAAAGTTTGTCTTACAGCGTTTGATCGGCTCAACCTCTATGACCTCCGTTGTTCCACTACGCCGACCAATAGTGACTGCAACCTTGTAATTCGTCACACGAAGCACCTTTGAAAGTCCCTGCAGAATGCGAAAGCCGGTCTGCATTATAGGAGCATCAATTTGCTCGCGTATCGCAACATATAGGCGCTCGTGGTCCGCGGTATGGTCGTGTACGGTTGGTGGTGACATCTCCAGAGCAAGTTTGCGGACCAAAGCGTCAAGCTCAAACACTCCTGCCCGCACCTCGCCGGCAAGCTCGCTGAATCTTTGGGCGTCCGTGTCCATAAGAATTTGACTTGTTTCCAGAGTATGAGACTTTGGGACAGTTATGGTCATATCGGAAAGGACTTTGGTCTGGCAGGCAAGAACGACATTTTCGCGTGTTTCGTCCGGTGTAAGTAAAGTGGTGGGCTTGCTTTGAAATTGTCCTTCATCAATTATTACTTTGCATTTTCCACAATATCCATCGCCGCCGCAGATGCTGCTTAAATAGATGCCGGCTTTGTGGGCGGCATCGAGCAGAACGGTGCCGGCCGGCACTTTTATCTTAAGGCCGCTCGGTTCAAAACGGACTGTGAATTTTTTCTTCTTGCTCTCTTTCATTCTTGTTCATTGTTCATAGTTCATTGTTCATTGTCTATGAACTATGAACTCATAACTATGAACTTACTTCCAGACCTCCTGCAGGTATTTGGGCAGCATCGAGCACTCTCTCGGCCCAACCATAACCTCCCAGTTTGTGGCTTCTTCGAGTTTGCCGCTCATTACAGCGACGTAGCCGGGGATTATTAGTTTGCGGTGTTTAACCAGGTCTTCCACGCTGTGTTTGGTCATAGCATCAGCTACCGTTTTTTCATTGAGCTTGTCTCCGGAATAAGCTGTCAGCACACTTGTGCCTTCGGTATCGACCACGAGGATATAGCTCGGTATTCTGCTGGCCTCGACGTCCGATTCCACGGTGTAGTATGTCAGTGAAAAGTTCGTCGTGAACATCATCGGTGAATTCTCATTAGGTTCGCCGATAGGATACACTTTCGGCTCTACCTGGACAGGCTTCTGTGGGTCGGCAAAGACATTCATCACGGCGGTCAGCATAGGCAAGAGCGCATACGGTTCGACAGTGTCGAGCACTACGATGCCGGAATACTTGCAAATTAGACTTATGGCGGAAGCTGCCTGCGTATCGGCACTATCATCAGTTACAAAAGATATTGTCGGATAACCTAACGGCCTGAAGACCTTTTTCAGCGCCAAGGCCCGCATCTTCGACAGATTATACAACTGGTCCCGCAAGCTCGGGGCCACAAGGTTTAATACAATGTCCTCAACTCCCTGGGCTTCGATTTTTTCGGTAAGGTCGGAAAGGGCCTCAATTGATTCGGCTTGTGCGGCGAGCGGGCAGCCGTTTTCCTTGGCGATTTGCGCCATTGCTTCAGCCGTATCGGGCGTGGCCGAGGCAAGTAAAGGTATAGATTCTTTAGTTTTGGCCAGGGCCGCGGCCATTGCCTCAGGTGATTGGGTCACTAAGATTAAGGCAAGGTCGCCGGCGTCTTTTACCGCCGCCGCAGCCTGGGCGAAGGAATCGGGTGAGCCGCTGTCGTTGATAACAGCTACGGCCCTGGCTCCAATCTTGGTCCCGATTCGCTCAAATTGCAGCGAGTTTACGGACTCGATGCGCTTCTTTAAGTCGTCGCCGGTAAGTTTGTCTGAGACGGTTACGGCCAGAACGGTCGGATTATAAAATTTTTCCTCGTGCCGGAACATCACCGTTTCCTGTCCAATCTGGACCTGATTATCTCCGCTGCCGAACACAACTTTTCGCATCGGCGGTGCGGCGGCAGCGGCGAGCTTCTCCTTGGCCTCTTGTGAAACGTCGGGGCAGTCATCAAGTTTGACGCGTTTCTGAGCAAGCGCCATAGCAAAGGCCAGACACGTAGGCATGCCACACTTTTTACAGTTGGTTTTTGGTAGGAGTTTGAATATGTCTAATCCTGTCAGTGCCATAATACTTCTCCTTATGTCAGAGGTCAGAAGTCAGAGGTCAGAAGTCAGAAATCAGAAGTCAGATTATCTGTTTTCTGTCTTCTGTTCTCTGTCCTCTGTTCTCTGTCTTTAGAACATAGGTTCCAAAGTGGTTACCGGATGACCGGCTTTGGTAATAAACTCTAAAACCTCTTCTTCCGTCGTGGCGGTGGTCTCATCAGCGATTTTGGCCAGAAATTCTTCCGGGTCCAGTTCAAGCTCCTTGGCTCTTTCGATGAAGGTATCTTTAATATCTTCTTTGAGCATCTTAGGCATCCACACTATCCGCTTGATTCCGCCTTCGGCGGCTATGAATTTTCTTGAGTTGATGTAGTGCTTCGAATGCCCGATGAACCCCGGCGTCTGCTGTCCGCCGCCGACGGTGCCGGCAAGCGTCGAGAACTTCATGCCACAAGGCGTCATCTCAGGAAACTCCCTGTTGACAATCATTATGCCACCGGTTGACGGCAGGACCGCAGCGATACATTCGAAGCAGCCGCAGGAGGTCATCGGGTCGGTAATCATACTGTACTGGCTCATTCGCTCGACGTTACCGCCGCTGGTCTTTAGAACGAATGCGTTTATCTTGTCCCACTGGCCAATGGTCGGCTCGATGCAATTGCCTTTCGAGATAGGCTGGTTCGGCCCTGACGGAGTTATCTCGTATGCCGCCCGGCAGTCCAGCCAGCTGTAAGCACCGCACAAACCCGGCCGTTCCGGCGAGACCACACATAGATGGTTCGGAGCAAAACTCTGACACAGTGTGCAGGAGTAAAACGTCTCTATGTCTTCGTCCTGCATACCCGCCAATCGTGCATCACGCTCGGCGTACACAGCCCGTCCCTGCTCACGCAGCGCTTCAACCTGCTTTTGGTCTGTGAATATCTTTACCTGCACCTTATCTATAATACTCGAATACTGGTCATGCATCTTAGCGTGCAGCAGCTTGCCGATATGTTCAAGCTTGAATCCTGCCTTTGCAGCGTCATTGCTGATTCGTATCCAGTTCATATCTCGCTGACCCATGTGCCATAGTCCCTGTGCCTCGTTCATAAATGTATGTATCTGCCGCTCCAGCACCGGTTCAAAATCGGCCTGCATTTTTCTTCCCGCCACTTCAACTATAATACCCAGTGGCATTTTTCCGCCTGCTTCAACCGAATCGACGTCCGAACCCTCCAGTTCCACGCTGCCGTCTTCAACCTCACTGATATCCCGCATTCGAAGCCATTCAAACGCTGGCGTTCTCTGGCCGCCGAACTCACAGTGCATTTCTTCCTTGCGGATACGTTCACCTTCAAACGCGGGACTGACGGAGACCGGGATTGGTATTTCGGTGATTTTTATTTTCAGGCCGCGGACTTCGATAGCTTTTTCTACGATCTGGTCGTGAGGAATATTCGAGACAACATGCTCATACGTGCATACGCCGGTAGGCAGAATTTCCGGGATGTCCGAATCGGCGATGACAGGGAAACCATAATTGATTGCGCCGGCAGCGGTGGCATACCATTCGTCTGTAACCTCGCCCAGGGGCATAACGAAGGCGAAGATTCTGTTTTTGTTGTAGAGCAGGTTTCGCCGGAAATCGCCGGGTTGAACGCCGCCGAAAGTAAGCGCCGCCCGGCTGGCAAAGCCGAGTGCGTATATTGCTGAGGTGATTTCCCGGCCGAAGGGTACCAGCCGCGTTTCCCAGCCTAACTGCACGCCGCCTTCGACGAGCTGCTCGGCAAAAGTGGCGCCGTTATGGTGCGAGCACATAAAAACGTACAGGTAACGCTCCTGGAGTTTACGGGCGATGTCGACGGCTGTTTCCACGTCCGGTGCAGCGCCGACTACTGCTGCAAATCCGGGCGCCGTGCCGTCTACAAACTGGATGCCGCGCTCGCGGAGGATTACGTCGTCCGCCGCTCCGAGCCAAATGCCGTCCACCGGATTAGGGCCGATCAGATACTTGCAGGCCTCGATAATCTCCTCTGCAAAAAGCGTTGCCATACCGGCATCGAGGGTCTGGCCCAGATAAGGGAGCCACAAATCATCATCGACCGGCGGCGGCAATAGGCCTTTTACCTCCTGCATTACTTCTTCGAAGTCGGCCAGTTTTTCTACCGCTTTGCCGGTCATAGAGTAAATAATCGGCATGTAATAACCGGTGTTCGGGAACTCGACCCGGCAATCTTCGCCCTTTTCCTTGACGGCCTGCATTAATATGTCTTCGGCCTGTTTGGCTATCTTATGAGCGCCACGTATGGCTGCTGATGCGATGATTTTTGACATAGAATAACCTTTCCTCGATTCTCGATACTCGATGCTCGATTCTCGACGAGTATTTAGCATCCAGCATCGAGCATCAAAACTTTTACTCTATAGATAAAGCTCTGCGGTCGGCCATATCGTAAAGCTTGCGTTCTGTTTCTTTGTTGATACCCAGTGCATCTCGTTTGCTTTCGATATGTTGGATCATCATTTCGGCAGCCTTGATGGGGTCTCGTTCAAAGGCCCATTTGCCGCCTACGTCCCTTTCAATCTCGTCAGTCAAATAACGGGTTAGATTTGGAGCACCGAGGACAGGCAGCGGCTCGGCAATAACGGTATACACACCTGAAGCAACGAAATACATTCCGATTGAAACGGCCTTTTCCGACATCCATTCGGGGGCGGCGCCAGCGACAGGTAAATCTGAGATATCATCGCCGAGCCCACCTTCGGCAACTACGTTTGCCAAAATTGTCAAGATCCTGCTGTTATCCACGCAAGAACCAACGTGAAGGACTGGCGGTATACCCACAGTCTCACAGACCTCATGCAGCCCTTTGCCGCAATACTTGGCCGCTGCCTCCGGTCTCATCAGGCCAGCTTTTCCCGCTGCGATCGCGCTGCAGCCCGTGCTTACTACTAAAACATCATTCTTGATAAGTTCTTTTATCATTGTGAGGTGACCGTAATCATGCACCTGCTTCGGATTATTGCAGCCGACAACCCCCGCCGCTCCGCGCAGTCGTCCTGAAATAATACCATCATTCAATGGCCGATAGCTGCCGCGAAATCGCCCACCAAGATGGTAAAAAATATTTTCTGTTGTAAAGCCGGCAATCCCGCGCTCCATCACTTTGGGAATCTTGGCTTTACCGTTCCTATTCGCAAAATTCTCAATAGCGAGCTTGACGATTTGGCGTGCAATTTCTGCTGCCCTATCTTCCTCGAATTCAATATGCTCTGCACCGGCGATTTTACATTTGGGTGAGGTGGTAATCAGCTTGGTATGGAAGCAGTTGGATAGCGACCCGAGTGCGGGCATAATGCACTGCACATCCACGAGCATAATCTCCACCACACCGGTCATCATCGCCAATTCCTGCTGGAGAAAGTTGCCTGCAACCGGTATCCCGTGGCGCATCAATATCTCATTGGCTGTGCAGCATATACCCGCAATGTTAATGCCTTTAGCCCCTTTCTCCTCCGCCATTTTCATAAGTTCAGGTTCCTGCGAGACTGCCACGATTATATCTGACAAGGTCGGCTCGTGACCGTGTACAATTATATTGACTTGTTTCTCATCAAGCACACCGAGATTAGCTCCAAAGCGAATTGGCCAGGGGCTTCCAAACAAGATATCCGAAAGCTCGGTTGCTATTAAGGACCCGCCCCATCCATCAGCTAAAGACGCTCTAATGCCCTGTTTTATGAGATTCTTATAGTCCGAACCTACCCCCATATGTGTTCTGTGCATAATCTCAACGATTTCACGGTCAATCGAACGAGGAGTTACACCGAATTCCTGCCAAACCTTTTGCCTGGCCAGTGGCGGATAGGCTGCCGCACTGACAAGGGTTCCCTCCTGTTTGCCAAACTCCGACAGCGCCGCGTCAGCCAGGTCGCTGGCTATCTCCTTTGTTTGTCTGCCTTCTACTTTAATGCCGTATCTTGCTGCAACTTCCCTCAATTTCAACTCGTCCTTGACCATATAATCACCATTGTCGCTCTCAAGCGCCATCTTGAATGTGTGCGCAACGTCACGGCCATGGTCGGAATGTGCCGCAGCGCCGCTGGCAATCATTCGCAGCAGATTTCTCGCCGCAATCGTATCTGCGTCAGCACCGCAGATACCCACCGGCGTTTTTTTGGAGATTCGACACGGCCCCATCGTGCAAATCCGGCAGCAGATACCCTGTTTTCCGAAGCCGCACTGCGGCGATTGTGCTTCAAGCCTGTCCCAGGCGTTCTGCTGGCCTGCTTCGGCCATGTGACCTATCATTTCCTGCGCGGCTTTGTCGGTACTACGTTCTTTTGGTTCCATAAAAGTTTCCCACTCTAAAGTTTTAACACTTACATAAGGCAAATCCGCTACGTTGTCAATTGTCGGTTCTTGACATTTGAAAAAACGAGGTCTATCAATTGATTCTTTGCCTGTTTCAATTGCTCTACAAGTTCTGCGTCGGCTCCGAACACTGGAGCACGTCTAAGGTCTGCTTCCTGCAGAGACCGGCTGTACTTAAGGGTCCCTAACAGGACCACATCGTCCAATTGAGATTCTATAACATCTGTTTGGGCTGGTTCGGTAATCTTGTTGGCAATTGCTCCGACGCATCCAATCCCCAATTCCTTGGCCATCTTCGCTATATTGTTGGCTGTTTCAATGCTCCTGCCCCCTGGTTCAACTACCACTACAAGCGCATCGATACCTTGAACGCTTGCTCTGCCCATAAACTCGACGCCGGCAGCCAAATCGACTAAGACGACCTCTTGCCGCTGCAATATGGTATGTGTAAGCAGTGCCTTCAAAAACGCCCCTTCCGGACAGGCGCAGCCCGCACCCGCCCGGGTAATAGCCCCCAAGACCAGCAGTTTTAACTTCCCAACTTCAAGCCAGTATTTTTCCGGCAAATCGCTGACTTTAGGGTTTAACTTAAAGTATGCACCGACAGCTTCTTTTGCGGTGCCGGTACGCTCGGTGATTAGCTCTTTGAGCTTGATAAGCGGCTCCGGGCTTTGCTGCGAAGGTATGCCAAAAGCCAGAGCGAGGTTGGTGTTTGGGTCGGCGTCGATTGCCAGAACGTCAAACCCACCTTCGGCAAATAGCTGTGCCCAGACAGCACAAACCGTTGTTTTTCCCACACCCCCTTTGCCGCCAATTGCTATTTTTACTCCCTGCATTACAGATATAATAACGGCCTGTTATGTCAGCCGCGTGTGCTCCTAAATCTAAATGGTGTAGAATTAAGCCAAACCGGAAATCCAGCACTTTAACGCCTTTCTGTCGCGCTGTCAAACACTCTTCTGCGCATTAAGAAACTTTTTTTTAATAGTATCAAGCTATCCGGTTCGCTAATCTATACGCAAACAGCTAACAAGTGTTCACCGTCACAACAGGGTCCTGACCGCCCGGCCGGATACACCACAACCCCCATTACAAACAGTGTATGCTCGGGAGCTTTGGCGATAACAGAGCAGTTTAACTGCTCCCTGCGGCGGCTTTTATCAATGCCTCCACGGTCAGATTCGCGGCAGCTAACAAGGCATCCAATGGTAGCTGAGCAGCGGCGGTTTCGTCGAATAGTATTGACGCTCGGGCCTCGAATTCCTCACACCGGCGCCAAATCACTATCGTCAATGGCACCCGCGGCAGTACACACAACTCAATTGAAGCATCGCCGTATTCACATCGTTTAGCGTCGAACTGCACCGAAATCCGGTGTAATGCTTCGGGACAGTCACCAAAAGCTTCCGCTAATTTTTCGGTGGGGAGGCTGTGCAGGCCGCGGAAGAAAAACTGCCCGCCCGGTAAAGCTTGCGCCCTGACAAGTTTACTGCTGAGCGGCAGGTCCTGAGCGTTTATCAGGTACGCAAGAGTGCAGAGCTGTTCAAGAAACTCCGCCGGTCTCTGTGGTGAACCCGGCTGGACAAAAGAAATCTGCCTGTCCGAAAGACTAACTGTATATTCGGCGTTCAGCAGGGTAATAACGTAACGCTCCGGGTTGCTTCGGAATTGACATTTCGCCCGTTGTGCTGTTTCGGTGCCGTCAAGCTTGTCAAGTTGTTCCCAAAGACCTTCATGGGCCATTACGCTTTGTGCCCTCTATTGGCATTTCGTTTCTCGTTGCTCGCACTTTTTCCGAAATTCTTCATATTCGGCCATAGTATTGATGTTCACAAGCCACTGAGCACTCTCCAGCTTCACATACTTGACCTTACATAGAGCAAACACGTCACTTATTTTATGTCGCCCTGACGACAGCACCTTGTTCATTGCTTCAAGTGCATTTTTGCGGTACACCGCAAAGAGCGGCTCGTAGTAGCGCGTATCGCGTTTTTCGGTTGTGGTTGGGATGACTATGTCTGCCTGGCTTTCACGGGCTTGGGCAAGCATCTTTCTTACGCAGCCGATGTCTATATCCGGAATATCGCAGGCCACCACAAAATTAAGCTCGTTGGCCGAGGCCTCCAGGGCCGAAGCTATACCCATCAAAGGTCCCTGCTCCGGCACTTTGTCCGGGACAACCTCGAAGCCAAGAAACGTAAACTTGTTGGCTTCATCGGCACTTATAAGTATCTGGTCGAAACAGCCTCGAAGCTGCTCGCAGATTCTCGCAATCATAAACCTGCCATTGATCGGCAACATGCTTTTATCTGTCCCCATCCTGCTGCTGCCTCCACCTGCCATGATTACCGCTGTTGCCTGTGCCTGCATTGTCCATTTGCCGTCTATAAGCTTTATCCGGTCGAGGTCGAAATCAAAGCCGCTGCCGTCGGAAACAACAATTCTATCCGCATATTTTTTTACCTCCTGGGCCGAGCTTTTCCAGGCTTTCGAGTCATTGCTCCTGGCCATAAGAAATAGTCCCGGCTCGACCACCTGACGCAGTGAGTTTGATTCGCAAATCGAAACCGCATCAGGGCCGATTACATCCAGCAGGGCGGTTGCACCGGCCGGAAGGTGCTCTTTTAGAACGCGAAGCCAGAAAACCCGGCTCGCGCCTGCAGCCAGAAGTCTGGCCGTATCTTTGTCTGAACTGTTGTCGGTCTCTTCTGTAATGCAATATACTCCGTCCAGCGAGGAGCAAACCCCGCAGCCCTCACCGCCGCGAGGGCACTGCCCGTTTTTTTCTTTTATGGTAGTAACTTTTATCCCTGTGATATTACCACTCTTGCTGAATTTCCTGATAAGCGCGCAAGCCAGCTCAGTTTTACCCACGTTGGTCCGGGCAGAACCTATCATTAACATTGCATCAAGCTTGATCATCTTATCCCTCAAGGCAACCGGCGGCGGTCCCTGAGCACAGTTAAACCATCGTCGATGGAACCTGGCTCAGTTGCGGCAAGCTCCCGGCAGGGGGTATGTGCGTATAACCGCCGAACTTCGCCAGCCAGTTCCCGCCGGACGACAAGTAATATGACTGCGTCGCTCGAAGCCAATAATGAATCTACATTCTTGCGCCAGCCTTGGCCGTTTAGTTCCAAAGGGCCGAATTCATCAACGATAATAAGGTCGGCAGATTTCGTGGCCTCTGCGCTCAGGGCGGCATTGCCGAATTTTAGTCCATCGGTGGCCAAAGCGAACCGACCGCTTTCGCCTGGGTTTGTTTGACGTCGTGCCAGAGGCGTGCGTTTTTCATTTCCCAGGTCAAGCGCATCAAATCCTATCAATCTGCCGTTACAGTACAAAGAAGGCGCCAACAGTCCGGCGACGTTAAATCCTTCGTCGCGAGCGGTCCGGGCAAAATTGGCGGCGCTGGTGGTTTTGCCGGAGTGTTTCTCGCCCACCCACAGAATAAGCTTGTTTCGTATTGATACCATCTGCTGTTTTCTTCGTTATTCCAGCAAATCTACCGGCGCGGTCAGTAATTCAGGAAATATACCGCTATGCTGAAGACCCACAATCCGATGGTGACCGCTGAGACACTACCCGGGGCTAATTGCAATCGCAATCTGAAAGGCGTGGCAAAATGTGCCTTGAGCTGTTCGGCCAGGCGAAAGCTTAACGGCACCAAAACGGCGCATCCCAAAGCGGCTATACTGCCGCTGATTCCGATATGACGCAGCACCACGGTAAATCCTGCCTGTACCCAGTAATCATACCGGAAGGCATAAGTAATCATCAGAGCAAACGAAGCGTAGCTCAGATAGGTAGCCGCCGCTGCAGAAAGCGACCGGTTCCTTACCACAAATACACTGAAAAACAAATCATAGCAAACACCCGTCAGAAAAATACCCAGAAGATGGCAGGCAAAAAATGGGGCGTTTAAAAACTTGTACAACATCGCGCAGGCCGCAATGACAGTCGCGGTGCCTTTTTGTGGGAAATATACCGTGGCAAAACTCATTACGACAAAACCTATAACGGTTAAAGGAACCGACGCATAAGGCACATCTGCACGATACAGAGCATCGCCCAGAACAGCTTCCGAAATACCCCACAGTCCACTAAAAAACAATATTCCCAGAATATGCTCTTTTTTCATTTGAATCTTTCCTTGAATTAAACCCTTGTCATTTCTTTCAGACTTATATTATAGCTCTTACTTGCCTTCGAGCCAATGCTGAGCGAATTTTAATAAATCGAAGGTATCTACAATTCCGTTTGGCTGGTCTTTCGTGAGGTCGGCTCGGCCACACCAATCCGGCTCGTTGCATCCGTCTTGCCGCCAATGTCCGGCGAAAGTGCTAAAATCGACAAAGTCAACGTCACAATCGTCGTCGAAATCAGCGGTCTGGTGGATAGTGAAATTTTCGGTGCCGGTTGTGAGCAACTGGTAATAATCGTAATAAATACCGTATTTCTCTGCGGTATATTGTTCCAGGACTCCCGCTACGCCGCAGAAATTCTGGCCTATCTCTATATAAGGGTGATAAATTCCATCTCTGTCGTCATTCATATAGTCGGAGGCCCAACAGGCGAGGTTTGGGTCGACGTTGCTTTCAAGTATGTAGTTGTCGTAAGCCTTTCCGTAACCCGTGTCCTTTACATAAACGTCTATGACTTTAATCAGCATTCCCTCATATTTTTCGGCGTGGTGGTCGGCCACGAGCCACGCGTCGAAGCCCTCGACAGGTGCGGCAATTTCGTCAACTGTTACGGCCAGGGGCTTCGGCAGAGGGTTGTTCGTACTGACTATAGTGAAGTTAGGGTCGTTTTCGCTTTTGTACTGCAGAAACGTGGTGCCCCCAAAATCTTCAACTTCGACATTGGTAAAAGAAACCCAATCGCCGACGTTTACCTCAGCGAAAGCTCCCACTCCATAACGGTCCTTTGCCATGATACCGCCCCAGGCATCGGGGTGATTGGGGTCGTATAGCGTCAGCTTGGTTCTGGAACCGGAAGACTTGTATACGACTATTCCGCCGCGGCAATCAACCACATTGCCGTGTTGGCCGCTGGTGCCGTTAGCATCGGTCGTGTACTGGATTTCATAGATTGAAAGTGCAGATGCCTGCACCAATCCGACCGGTCCAAGTATGGTCACAATAATCATAATCATTAACTTCGTTCCTTTCATCATCTGCTCCTTTTAAATTTGTAACATCATAAAGAGTATTTTCTACATTAACTCTTTTAATGCTCAAGGGTACCAGTCGGGGTCGCCGAGCGGTGGCACCTCCAAATTTTCTGGCCAATCTGATTTCCATACCGAGGCTTTCCATTCCACGTGGTAGTCGCAGTAGAGAACCAAGCCGCCTAATGAGTCACCTGATTTGGCGTGGCGGGCGCTAAACGCCTTAGGGTAGCTGCCGCAATATTTTCCCGCCGTGGGATTATATTTCTTGCCGCCGTAACCCTTTTTAGGGTCGAGCAGCTGATCGAAGAGAAGGATTAGACGAGCGGGATTGCTTATGGATGTTGTTTTCAAAAAGCTGGGCATATGCCAGTTTGCACCTTTGTGTCCATAAGGCGGCCAGCAGTTTTCGTCAAGTTCGAGGCACGAGTTCATAGCATAAGAAAAATAACCGCTCCTTCTCGGCCTGTATTTGTAACTCTTGTCCGTCGCAAGCCTGGCGGAGGGGCACTGAAATATAGTATTTATGCCGGGGCGTTGCCAATAATCGTGTTCACGCCAGGGTTTTTCTCCCATCAGCGGTGGAAGCACATCGACCCAGCCGAAATAATAGTCTGCTCGCTCGGGGTCTGTTTGCGGATTACTTGGCGTGCGGTCGCGGCCGTCAATATGAGGGTAAAAACCATCGTTTTGTCCGGCATAGATATCAAAGGCCAATCCCCACTGTCGTAATTTACTTTGGCAAACTGTTTGTTTAGCTATAGACCTGGCCCGGCTCAGTGCCGGCAAAACAAGACCAATCAGCAAAGCTATCACAGAGATAACGACCAGCAGCTCGACAAGGCTAACCCCGTTAGAAATTTTCCCCAAGCGTAAAGCATAACTCAAATTTTGTATGATGTTATCCTGTCTTACAGAATTTCTAACGGGGCTAAAGGCCGAACCGAGAGCAGACCGAGATGTAACCTTCACCGTTTTGTTCATTTTAGAAGTTCTTTAATATGTTTTTCATAGGCCTTTTCTACTGCTTTTTCGATATCGCCGCGGAATCTCGTGTAAGCTTTAACCCATTTTCTACCTTCGCTGGTTAGAGCAGCAGCGCTGTGCGGTTATGCACGGCTCGACATATCGGAAACCAGAGAATTCGAACATCTGATTACTCTGGTGTCAATTCAAATTTTTTTCTCGGAACGCTCTATTTTTGAAGTGATTTTCGTAGTAGGGCGGGGATTTAGAACCGGTTACGGCACTGGGGCATTGCGTCTAAACGGTCATCTTCAACAAGCAATGTTGGCTTTAAGTTTCGCATCTGTAATCTCTTGTTCCTGCTTTGGTAACGTAAAGAAGAATGTGCTTCCTTCGCCAACTGTTGATTCTACCCAAATTTTGCCATCGTATAATTCCACAATTTTCTTTATTATGGTAAGGCCAACGCCGGTGCTTTGGGAATCATCACGCGGCGAAAGTGTCTGGAATATCTTGAAAATCTTTTTAAAATACTTCTCTTCAATCCCGGGCCCATTATCGGCGACACTGAATTTCCAGAAGCCGTCTTCTTCGACACAGCCGATTCTTATCTGGCCTTGTGGTTTATCTAAATATTTCACGGCGTTGCTCAGCAGATTCTGAAAAACCTGAATAATGTGGGTTTCTTCACACTCGATTACAGGCAGTTGGTTTTCGGTCGTAATCGCAATGTTCCGGGGCGGAGCAACCATATCAATAATTGCTGGAACAAGCTCGTTGAGGTTTACTTGAACGTGTTTTTCTTTTTCACGTCCGATTCTCGAATAGTACAAGATAGCTTCAATCAAGTTGTGCATTCGCTTCACCCGGTCCGTAAGCAGCTTCATTTGCTCTCTGCCGTCCTCGTCAAACTTATCTGCATAGTCCGTTGATATCCAATGGGCCAAAGCTCCGATTGCGCGCAGCGGCGACTTTAAGTCGTGGGCTGTTATGTAGGCAAAATCCTGAAGCTCCTTGTTTGACCGGTTTAGCTCCCGGACGGCTGATTCCAAATCTTCGTTCAGCCTTTCCAGAACCTCCTCTGCCTTCTTGCGCTCCGTGATATCCAGACAATATTCTATCATCTGAACAACATTTCCTTCTTTATCGAAAATGGGGTAGCCGCGGACTTCCACATTCCTGGCATTGCCATCCTTATCATAATGAATATGTTCTACTGCTACAGGCTTTTTGGTTTTCTTCACTTCTTGGAGCGGACAAGTATGTCCGTCTCTGCACGGCTTGTCTCGTTTATGAGTGAGGGCATAGCAGGTTGTTTTTTCCGGCAGGTCACCCAGGCCGGCAGCCGAATTCGCTATTTTAATCGTATAATCATTGGCATCTATAACATAGAAAGGATGCGTGAGAGATTCTAATATATTGTTCAAGAATTCATTTTGCTGTCGGATTTCCTCGTTGGCCTTCTTGCGATCGGTGATGTCCGTAAAAGATTCTATTCCACCGATTATCTCTCCTTCTTCTCCCAATAGATAAGTCAAATTCTTTGAAGCTAAAAACTGTTTTCCATTGGGCAGTGTAATCTGACATTTTTTACTAAAAATCGGTTTCTCCACATTGTTAGCATACAACCCGCATTTTTCAAGGCATGTAGGACAGTTCCAGATTTCAGTGCATTTTTTTCCGATCACATCTTCCATTTTAAGTCCCGAGATGGATTCAGCCATCCGATTCCATGATGTGACTGTTTTATCCAAATCAACTGTGAACAGTCCCGAAGGAATAGTCTGAAGCACAGATTTTAGCTGTGCTTGTGTTTTCAACATCCGCTCCTCTGCCTTTTTGCGCTCGGTGATTTCTCGGTTGAGGTTATCTATGGATGTAGTGGTCTGTTTTAGATCCTCGGCCATCTTATCAAATGCCCGTGCGAGCTGGCCGATTTCATCTTTTGACTTAATTTCTATATTGGTGTCAAAATTGCCCGCGCCTATTTCAGCCGCTGTATCCTTTAGTTTTGTGATGGGTGTGGAGATAAAATGAGAAATAAAAAGGGCAAGCACGAAAGCAAGAATTGTCGCCCCAAACGGGACAAGTAATAGGGTCTTTCTTAATTTGGCAACAGGGGCAAATATCTCTTGTGTCTCATGCTCTACTACTAAGATCCAGCCTAACCCCTTGAAATCTCTATAACCCTTTGAATAAGCGTGGACAAATAAATGTTCTTCGGCGCCAGGTTCGTCAGCTTTTCCTATGAAATAACATTTATGTCCTGCTTCTTCGGCTTGTCCAAAACAGGAGAATAAATCAGCAGCTATGTTCTCGAGAATTTGAAAGCCTGGTTTTGTCGAATAAATAATTTTGCCGTCTTTAGTGAGCAATTTAAAATGTATTGTTTTGTGCCATTTATGCCCTCTTGTCAGCACCTTTTCGCTTACGACATTAATTGCTTCCTGAATATTCAAAACAACTTTCATTACTCCGATAAAATTTCCAGCTTCATCCTCGATTCTTACTCCAATATCAGTAGAATAAACATTTGCACTTTCATCGTATCCGATGTCTGTTACGTATAAACCATCTGTCTTTGCATTTTGCCACCATTGTTCATCATCCTGCCTGTAGTCGGTTGTCTTTCCTGTTTGGGCAACGTTTGCTCCATATTTGTTTGTCACGAAAACTTCACCAAAAACTGCATAGCCATATTCTTCTTCATAGAATTTCAGTCGGCTCCTTAACTCATCTGATAGTCTATTATTTATCAATTCCTGCATAAAGGCAGTCACAGTTTCTTTCGGCACAGAAGTCCATTCTTTATCTTTTTGCTCAATATAACTTTGGATGTCATCTAAGCTTTCAAACTTCTTATTTGATTTCTCAGTAACTTTTTGCAGTGTTAAATCTGTGGAATAAGTTTGAAATTCTTCAATTCTACTATAAATGCCCCTATCGATTCTATCCAAGGTTGCAGCAGCTAAAGATGCGGAGCTTTCTCCAATGGATTCCTGCAGTGCCTTTTGACTTGCATTGAGGCAAATATACCCTACAATTTCGATCAGTAAGGCAATGCTTACAAGTCCCAAAATCAACTTTTGTCCTATTTTCATTTTGGGCCCGTTCTCTTTTTCATAATCGTTTTCTCAGGGGAACATTAGCTACATGGAGCGATTTGTCCGGTAGGCTCGCTGCCATGTTCAGTTTCGCTAATTTTTTTCTGCTGCTTTTGCAAAAAGCCCCCCAAGCGGGCTAATTTGCGTTTGCCGAAGCGGCCCCCATAGAAACATCCTGGCGTACATCTAACTTTGGCACGGTGAAGCAGAGCTTGTTTTCTTTCCCGTTTGAAGTTTCAGCCCATAGACGTCCACCGTGCATTTCCACTAATTTTTTAGCTATCGGCAGGCCCAGAGCCAGGTCTTCTCGTCCTGCGTGAAACTGTTCTTTAATCCATTCAGTGCGATTGGCAATCTTGTTTATCTCGTTACGTTCGACGGGCGGGCCGGCGTCTTCTATCTCCACTGCGAGCTCTTTGCCGGCATCTTTCACGTGCACGCTGATATGACTGTTTGCAGAAGAGAACTTTATCGCTCTGCTGAGAAGATTAGTCAGCACCTGTGCTATCCTGTGCGAATCGGCATTGGCAACGGGTTCGGAATCAGGCATAAAGCTTTTCAGCTCAATGTTCTTTTCAGCCGCAAGCGGCGACAGAGCTTCTACAACTTGCGAGACTACCGAACTGAAACCAAACTGCTCGCGCTGGAGCTCCATTTTACCGGCGTCGATTTTTGAAATATCAAGATAATCGCAGACAATCCTCTTGGCTTTGTCGATGTTCTCGTCAGCCAAAAGTTTCTGCAGTGTCTCTGTTACCATAATAGCCACTTCGTCCTTTAGCTGATTTCTTTTCTCCAATTTCAGATTTGCAGTTTTAAATTCATCCTCTATAAGGATCTGTTCCGAGATGTCGCGAGCCACTGCAACAATTGCAACGTCGTGTCCGTTTGAATCTTTAATAGTTGATCTGGAAAGAGAGACCGGAAATATGCTGTCGTCCTTTCGTTTATGGTAAAACCCGACTTCCCAGGTGCTTCCAACAGTTCGGGTTTGGAAAACGCTTCTTGTATTCTTAGTTTGATTTTTTCCTATCCAAAGGACATTACTGTCTTTTCCAACAATCTCTTCCTTCTTGTACCTGTAAGTTTTGCAGAATGCCTTATTAACGAAGATAATCTTGCTCTGCATGTCGGTAATATAGACACTGTCGTTTGTGCTCATAATAGCGCCTGAGAGCAATTGGAGTTTCTCTTCGGTCATCTTGAGTCTGACGGCGTTTTCGACCGTTATTGGAACAGCTTTGAGATAGTTTTGGTCAAGGTCTTTTATCAGATAATCATAAGCGCCGGCCTTCCAGAGTTTGATAGCTGTTTCCTCATCACCGGCTCCGGTGATAACTATAACGGGGGTGTCCTTCACCGAATCCAGGGTGTCAAATGCTGTGCCGTCCTTGAGTGAATGGTCGGAAATTACAATATCAAACCGGTCGCAAGCCAATACGCTCCGAGCTTCTGAAATGGACCCGGCTATAACGTAATCGTATGGAATGGCGTTATTTTCCACAAAACGCTTAAAGGCCGCCTGATCCAGCTCACTGTCTTCGACGTATAAGATTTTGTATCTTGCATTTTCCATAATCTTAGCCTCCATTTGGCAATTCGCTTAGAGTCCAGTACAGGTCGATAGTCCTGACTGTCTCCACAAACTTTCCATAATCAACAGACTTGACCATATAACCGGCAGCACCAAGTTTAAAGCTTTCGACTACATCCCGTGCTGTCTTGGATGTAGTCAGCACTACAACAGGAATACTTTTTAGTGCCTCATCTGCTTTTGCGATTTTCAGAAATTCGATGCCGTTCATCTTCGGCATATTCAAATCCAAAAGAATAATACATGGCTTTTCATTACCCTCGCTTCTTAAATGCTTAAATGCTTCTTTACCATTCATCGAAGAGACTAACGGATTTGTAACCTTCAACTCTTTAAATGCCCGCCTAACCGTCATTGCATCTACACGATCATCTTCGAGAAGCAATATTGGCTTCGAGTTTCGCATTTGCAACCCCCTCGGTCAGCTTCGCTGGCTAACCGACCATCTGCAGACTTGCCAAGGCAACGAACTTGTCATCAACAAGTTCGAAAATTCCATCAAGACCCGTTACTGTAAAGATGCCTTTGGTTGCAGCGGCGACGCTGCAAAAAACAAGCCTGCGCCCACAATCGGCCAATAACTTGTGCAACTTCAGTAGCTTCGAGAGGCTTGAAGAGGTCACAATATCGACGCGGGAAAAATCAACTACCACGTCG
>JAUXAL010000025.1 GCA_030619925.1 Phycisphaerae bacterium
CTTTCCTTTCTGCTGAAAATGACCATCCTATTCGCCACCAACGCAGCAGCGAAAAACGGTTCATTTTCGCAGAAATTGCTTGGAAGTGCCGCAGTTTCTCTCCGCCTATACACCCGCCGCGATTTTGCTCTGCCCTTTACACTGGAACAGGTTTCGAACGGAGTGTGGTTTCCGAGCGCAGGTTCTCTAAAACTGGTTAAGAAAAACCTAACCAATGCCACGGCAGCACCGTTGGGTGAGTAGGCAGTAACGGCGTTTGTTTTATCCTGTTGCTGCAATTCTAACAAAAAAGACAACCTCCGCCAACAATTAAAGTCGTGTCTGTATAATCAGCGACCGGGACATTACTAGCAGTGCATATTTGGAAGACGAAGCGTGAAGCATTCGAAACTGTGATTTTGAGCTGAAAAATGGGTCTGGATTTTATCTCCAGGGGTTAATAGCGGGGGCAGGATTCGAACCTGCGACCTCCGGGTTATGGGCCCGACGAGCTACCAGACTGCTCTACCCCGCGATCATTAGTCCGTGATTCGTGGCTCGTAGTCTGTAACCTACCAGCCGACAACTACCAAAAGCTGCCAAAGGCTAAAATACCATAAAAAGCATTCCTTATCAAGGGCCGCGCGTGTAAATCATAAATTCCTGCGAATTTCGGCGGCGACGGTCTCGATTTTCCCGGCCTGATATTCATAAGAAGGCCAGCGGTCGAATAGGCCATCGCCGGTATTGCGACCGATTATATGAAAATGCAAATGCTCAATAAGTTGCCCGGCTGCTCTGCCATTATTGCACAATACATTGTAGCCGTCAGAATTCATTGCGGCAGCTACAGCTCCGGTGATTTTGCCGAGACACGAACCGATCCGGCTGAGAAGCTGCGGGGGACAATCGTGCAATTTCTCAAAATGCTGCTTTGGAATCACCAACGTGTGGCCGTCGCTTATGGGGCCAATATCCAGAAAAGCGAGAACCACTTCGTCTTCGTAAATCTTTGTAACCGGAATCTGTCCAGCTACCATCTTACAAAAAAGACAATCATCCGCACTCATTTTATCGTATCTCGTATTGCGCTCAGCGTACAACTTAAAAGCTAAAAATTATTGATGTTCGCAAAATAAACGTAACTATCTGGCTACGGCGAACTCCGCCACGACGAGTTGTGAAACCGAGAAGCACAAAAGCATGCATCTCCGCACCCGGTGTTGCTTTAACTCGCTACTTCCTATCCGCTATCAGCCACCCATTATTATTGGTTAGCTTGGTCTGCCTCTTGAGCTTCGGTGGTCTGTTCGATTTAGACAGTCTCCTTTGCCTTTTTACGAGAGCGTTTTTTGGCAGTGGTTTTGGTCTGCTTTTTTGAGCTCTCGTCGGCGCCTATGAGCTGCAGCAAGACGAGCTGGCCGTTATCACCCAATCTTCTCAATGACAGAGGGATAATTCTTGTATAACCGCCTGGTCTGTCAAGGTATCTGGGGGCAAGTTCGCTAAACAATTTTCCAATTATCGTGCCCTTTCTGACTACTGTGCCGTCTTCGTAATCTACGATGTCGCGATTTCCAAGCAGGGCAATGGCCCGACGCCTGCTCTGTAATGTGCCTTTCTTGGCCAGCGTAATCAGCTTTTCGGCAAATGGTTTTACCTCTTTAGCCTTTTCGATTGTGGTTGAAACCGTTTCATGCTCGATGAGCGAAGCGACCAAATTTCGTCGCATGGCCAGACGGTGCTCCTTTGTTCGACTCAACCGACGTCCTGCTACTCTATGACGCATATACTTAAACTCCCTTATTAGCGTTTCGTATACGGTGAATAAATTCGAATATCGAATTTCGAAATCCGAAACAATATCGAAATTCAAATTTTCAAATGTTCAAAACGTGCTGTTTCGAATTTTGTATTTTTGTCATTTGAACTTGTTTCGAATTTCGGATTTTGGATTTCGTGTTTTTCATGGTTTCAGACTTCAGATTTCGAATATCATATCGACTATCCGCTATCTATATATCCGTCATTCCCAAAGACAAGCCTATGTCGGCAAGTTTTCTCTTGATTTCCCGCAGAGAAGTTTTGCCAAAGCTGCGAATTTTCAGCAAATCAGCATCTGTCATTTTCGCCAACTGGCCAACTGTTTCCACTTTCTCTGATTCAAGACAATTGCCTGCTCTTACCGAAAGCTCCAACTCCTGAATCGGTATACTCAGTTTTTTGGCTAATTCCTCATCCATTGCTTGTTCTTGCGACGCTGCCTCAGCAATCTGACCGGCAACGGTCTGCTCTCCAAGCTCGAAATACTGTACGAACGGATTGACATGCTTGCGTAAAATTTTGGCGGCCTCTACCAGTGCCATTTCAGGCGTGATTGTTCCGTTGGTCCAAATCTCCAGAATCAGCTTGTCATAGTTGGTCCGCTGGCCTACGCGGGTGTCTTCGGTTGTGTAGCGTACTCTTGTAACCGGCGAATATACGGCATCGAGCATTACTCTTCCGAGTTCCTGGTCGAACCTATCTGCGGCGGCAATTCGCTCGGAAGCCGGCACATAACCACGGCCGTTCTCAACTACCATTTCCATTTCAAACTTTACTTTTTCCGTCAAAGTAGCTAACACCATATCTTTGTTTACCACTTCAATAGCCGGGTCGGCAACTATATTAGCTGCCGTTATAACACCGGCTTTGTTTGCCGAGACATTCATTGTCTTGGGGGCATGGCCCTGGAGCCGAATGACAAGACTCTTGACATTCAAGACGATATCAGTGACGTCTTCCATCACGCCGCTTATCGAGCTGAATTCATGGTCGATGCCTGCTATTTTGATGGATGTTACGGCACTGCCTTCCAAAGAGGAAAGCAATATGCGTCTTAGGCTGTTACCAATAGTGGTGCCGAAACCACGTTCGAAAGGCTCGATAAAGAACCGGCCATACTTATCGCTCGATACCATCGTGTCTCGTTCAACACGAGTCGGCAACTCCAAACCACGCCATGTAACTCGCATATAAACCTCCCATATAAGTTTTGAGTTTTGGATTTTTACCTCTGCTTGCCGCTGGCAGGGGTCGAAACTCAACACTAAAAGCGTAAAACTATTTTGTAGCTACCTCGAACAGAACTCTACAACCAACTGCTCCTCAACAGGAATTTGGACATCATCTCGAGCGGGTAATGCAACAATAGTGGCTTCGGGTTTTTCCCGGGCCAACTGCAGCCAACTCTGCGTGGTAAAATTCGGGTTGCTTTCCAACTGTTCCTTTACTTTTTTGACGCTTTTTTCGGAACCTTTGACCGTTATCCTGTCACCGACTTTTGTAGTATAATCGCTGATGTCGACTTTGCGTCCGTTCACAGAAATATGGCCGTGAGCAATTATTTGTCTTGCGGCCTTGCGTGACGGTGCAAAATTCAACTTATACACCACATTATCCAAACGTCTCTCCAACAACTGCAGCAGGGTCTCGCCGGTATTGCCCTTTATCCGCTCGGCTTTGTGGAAATACCTCATAAACTGCCGCTCCAGAAGTCCGTAGTATCTCTTGACCTTTTGCTTTTCACGCAGCCGGACAGCGTACTCGCTTGTCCTGCCTCTGCGCCAGCCGTGCATACCGGGAGCCAAATTACGCTGTTTCTTTTCGACCGGACACTTAGCCGTTTCACATCTGATGCCCTTAAGCATCAGTTTCACTCCTTCACGACGACAAAGTTTACAAGATGAATCCAGATAACGTCCCATCCTTTTTGCTCATCTCCAAAAAAAGTTCTCGGGTATCGGCGTTTTATACTCTCCTTCTCTTCGGCGGCCTACAGCCATTGTGCGGCAGGGGGGTAACATCTTCTATCGAGGCGATGCGTAATCCCGCCTGCTGCAGGGCTGAGATGGCGGATTCACGACCCGAACCAGGTCCCTTAACCCTGATTTCAACCTCACGTACGCCGTTACGCATAGCGGTATTGGCGCAACGCTGCGCAGCCTGCTGAGCGGCAAAAGGCGTACTTTTGCGAGAGCCTTTGAAACCTACAGAGCCCCCTGAACGCGAGCAAACCGTATTACCATCTAAATCCGTAACCGTAATCAACGTATTGTTGAATGTCGCCTTTATGTGCACAATAGCACGAACGACGTTTTTTCTAACTTTCCGCTTTGTCCCTTTTGCCATTATTTGTCTCGTATTGTGTAGTTTCCTTGACGCTGATTGCTTCTTATTTTTAATCCACCTTGTTTCGTATCAGTTCGTGGTTAATATTCTTTTTGGGCTTTTAGCGTTTTTCCTTTACACCCTTCTTGCCCGCGACTGTTTTTCTTGGGCCTTTACGAGTGCGCGCGTTACTTTGAGTGCACTGGCCCCGGACAGGCAACCCCTTTCTGTGGCGAATGCCTTTATAACAGTTTATATCGCGCAAGCGAGCTATATTTTGAGCAACCTGCCTGCGAAGCCGGCCTCCCACGATGTAATTACGGTCGATGATCTGCGTTATCCGGCTAAGCTCGTCTTCGCTGAGCTTGCCGGCCTTTGCGATTTTTTCGATCCCGGCTTCTTTTAAAACCTGTTCCGAGGTGTACCTGCCTATACCGGCAATATAGGTCAGCGAAATCCATATTGATTTGTCATTGGGAATATCAACACCAACTATACGCGGCATATCAGCTCCTTCCCGTATTTCGTATCACGCTTGATGCTTGGTCCTTTAAGATAAAATTAACCCTGTCGTTGTTTATGTCGCGGGTTTGTACAAATCACCCGCACGACGCCTTTGCGACGAACAATCTTGCAGTTCTCACATATACGTTTTACAGAACTTCTAACTTTCATTTTTCATGTCCGCCTTCACATCTGTAGTTCGCAGCTCATAACCGGTTCGGTTCACAGCCCGGGAGCCACGACTAATGCCGAAGGACTATTCGGCCTCTATTTAAGTCATACGGTGACATTTCAACTATGACCGTATCGCCCGGCAAAATCCGAATAAAATTCATTCGCATCTTGCCCGAAACGTGCGCCAAAACCTTGTGGCCGTTCTCCAGCTCCACTCTAAACATCGCGTTCGGCAGAGCATCGGTCACCTTGGCCTGCAATCTTATTGTATCCTTCTTTGCCATTTTTCGTGGCTCGTGACTCGTTCGAGAGTCGATTCACGATTCACCGCCTTTTTACAGTCAACACCTCACAACCATTTTTCATTATCACAATTGTATGTTCAAAATGAGCCGAGCATTTTCCATCTCTTGTTACCACTGTCCATCCATTTTTCAGCGTTCGCACAGCGCTGGAACCGGCGTTAATCATCGGCTCAACAGCCAAAACCATTCCTTCGGCCAAAATAATGTCGTTTGCCAGCAGTTCATCGCTGACAAAGTTGGGCACTCTCGGCTCTTCATGCATTTTTCTGCCAATGCCGTGTCCAACAAAATCTTTTACTACCGAAAAGCCGGCGGCTTCAGCATATTGCTGTATCTCGGCGGCTATCTGGCTCCACCTAACAGCCGGTGCAGATTTTGCTATTGCTATATCCAGAACACGCTTCGTAACGTCCAATAGTCTGCGTTTGTTCTCAGGAACCTCACCTATGGCAATCGTAACTGCGGCATCTCCACAATAGCCGTCAAGCCTGACGCCAAAATCAACGCTGAGGATATCGCCGTCCTTAAGTTTTGTATTCTCTGAAGGAATCCCGTGAACAACCTGCTTATTTATCGAGGCGCAAATTGCGCCCGGAAACGGAATCCGAGACAACGGGCTGCGGACACCCTTAAACAAGGCCTCTGCTCCGGCATCAGCAGTCATCTGCGAGGCTATGGCGTCTAATTGACCGGTAGTCACTCCCGGCTCTGCAATCTCCTTTAGTTTTGAAAGAACATCTGCTACAACAGCACCTGCTCTACGTATTAACTCAATTTCTCTTCTGCTGCGGAGCGTTATAGCCATTTAATTTCGTATCTCGTGGTTCGTACCTCGTGATTCGATATACAATCGGCGTTTCACGCTTTGACGAGGGCGTCCAAGTTCTCAAAAACACAAGCCCTTACCTCGTCGACGTCCCTGTCAGCATCAATATCATAAACAGTGCTGTTGTTCCTATAGTAATCCACCAGCGGTTCTATCTGCTCGTGGTAGGTTCTAAGGCGATTGGCCACCACCTCTGGGCTATCATCAGGCCGTTGAACAAGCTCGGTACCGTCGTTATCGCATATGCCTTCGACTTTCGGCTTTAAGTTTTCAATGTGGTAAACGGCTCCACAGCGAGGACAGCTTCTCCTTCCGGTTATTCGCTTTGCCGCTGTCCTGTCATCTATCTTCAAGTTCAAAACAGCGTCTATTTCGTGCCGGCGGCAAGCCAATGATTTATCAAGCTCGACGGCCTGGTTAACGGTTCTGGGGAAACCATCCAGTATGAAACCGACAGCAGGGGCCTTATCGATGGCTTTAGTCATCATCTCAATTATAATTTCATCCGGCACAAGTGCACCTGAGTCCATATAACTTTGGGCTTTTTTCCCCAGTTCGGTGCCTGCAGCTCTTTGGTGCCGTAAGATATCCCCGCTGGACAAATGGAGCAGACCATATTGAGTAGCAATGCTCTTACACTGCGTTCCCTTGCCCGCAGCCGGGGCGCCCAACAAAACTATTCTCATCCATACGCTCCTTTTATTCTGCCGGCTCCACTGAAACCCTCATAGCTGCGCATCAAGAGGTTGGCTTCGATTTTCTGAACCAGATCGAGCGAAACACTGACAACTATCAATAAACCTGTGCCGCCCAAGAACATTGCTACTCGCCAGTCAATTCCCAATGAAACTGAAACCACGGTCGGCACAACGGCAATTATGGCTAAAAATGAGGCTCCAAAATAAGTGATTCTGGTCATTACCGTTTCCAGGTAGTCAGCGGTTCTGCGTCCAGGCCGAAGTCCGGGGATGAAGCTTCCTGAATCCCTCAGGTTTTTGGCCATCTCCTTGGGCTGAAACTGCACCGTTACCCAGAAATAAGCGAATAAAAATATCAACAACATATACAAGAGATTGTAAGTAAAAGCACGGGGAGTTAGAGCCTCGTTTATAGTCTGAAGAACTACCGAATTCATCAACCTTGGGATTTTTGACAACTCACCGACTATTACCGGCGGGAACATCATAAAACTCGATGCGAAAATTATCGGCATCACCCCACCGTGGTTCACACGCAGCGGCAAATAATGTCTCTGTCCACCATACATTCGTCGGCCTCGCATATGCTTTGCCTGCTGAATCGGTATTCTGCGCTGGCCTTGGGTTATTAATATGGCACCGGCAACAACGAATACAAACGCCCCTGCCAGGAACAATAACTTTGCCGGTCCTACGGTGCCGATGGGTGCATCGAATCTTAAGTCGACAATCTCCCAAAGGCTTGTAATTGCCCAGGGCATTCTGGATATGATGCCGGCCATAATTATCAAACTAATACCGTTGCCTATGCCATATTCATCTATCTGCTCGCCGAGCCACATCAGAAAGACGGTGCCTGCCGTCATACCGACAATACCCATTATCATGGCCTGACGCTCCATACCCGCATAGGTCAATCCTCCCCCTCCCAACAACTTCATAAACATTATCGATTGAAGAACGCATATCAGCACGGTCAAGTAGCGCGTGTACTCCTGTATCTTTTTGTGGCCGGTCTGGCCTTCCTGGCGTAGCTTCTTCAAGCTCGGGATGACCTCGCCCAGCAGCATAAGGATAATCGATGAGGTAATATAGGGCATAATCCCCAGGCCAAATAAGCTGCTTTTTTCCAGGGTTCCACCAGTGAACATCTGCATGTATTCAGCAGCTCTACCCAAGGGACTTTCCGTGTCTCTTGATTTGGTGACATCAGCAATCTTCGACTGGTCGAAGCAGGGCACCGGTATATGAAAACCGACCCTGTATATTATCAGCAGCGCCAAAGTAAAAAGAATCTTGTTGCGCAGGTCCTGAATTCTGAATATGTTAACTACTGTTGCAAACATTATTTCGTACCTCGTGTCCTGTATCTCATATTTGTTTTCATGTGATACAGCACAGGGACAATAATCAAATAACTTTTGCTATGCCGCCGGAAGCCACAATCTTCTGCTCCGCAGTTCTGCTGAATTTGTGAGCTGTTACCTGCAGCTTTTTTGTCAGTTCTCCTTTTCCGAGGATCTTGACTTTGCTTTTGGCACCACCAATCAGTCCGACATCGGATAATTGCTCTATACCAACAGCAGCGCCATCGTCAAATCTTTCCAACTGTGAGACATTGACAATTTCACAGCGTGTTGCGTAACTTTTGTTACTAAAGCCGCGTTTAGGCAATCGTCGAAATAAAGGCATCTGGCCGCCTTCATAGAGGGAGATAGAGGTCGAGCCGGCCCTGCTGCCACCACCTTTGTGGCCTCGGCCACAGGTTTTGCCGCGGCCGGTGCCGGTGCCCCTACCAACACGGCGGCGACGCGTATGTTTACCTGCGATAGAAGTTATTTCATGATTCAACATTCAAACCACCCAATTGTCAATCGGCAATTGTCAACCGTCAATTGCCACTCCACGAAGAGATTCAACCATTTCTTTGTTGCGTAATTTCAATAACCCGTCCAGCGTAGCTTTGACCACATTTTTAGCAGAAGTGCTTCCGTAAACTTTTGTAAGAACATCCTGCACACCGGCAAATTCGAGCACTGCTCGAGCACTGGAGCCGGCGATAACTCCGGTGCCGGGGCTGGCGGGGATCAACGCTATCTTTGTAGCCCTGTATTTGCCATTTATCCGGTGTGGGATCGTTCGGCTGACCAAAGCTATCTTGTGCAAAGATTTCTTGGCGTCCTTTATACCTTTCTCAACCGCCAGCGGGACTTCCTTGGCCTTGCCATAGCCAACACCCACCGTGCCTGCGTGGTCACCAATTACGACCAATGCCGCAAAGCTGAACCGCCGACCACCTTTGACCACTTTGGAACAGCGGAATATTTTTACGACCGTATCCTCCAACGGCCTCTCTTCCTGCTCGGATAGTCTAACCGCTTCCTCTGCCAATTTTTTCTCCAAAACAATCTCGTATTGCGTATAGCGTTAAAAGACCAGCCCGGTTTTTCTCGCCGCTTCGGCAAGAGCCCTGACTCTGCCATGAAACTTATATCGGTTTCTATCAAAGCAAACACACTTAATGCCGACGCCAAGAGCCTGTTTTGCGACCGCTTCACCTACGATTTCAGCAGCTTTTTTATCGCCGGCATTGGTCAATTGGTCCCGCAGCCCTCTTGCTCTTGTACTTGCCGAAGCAAGTGTCGCCCCTGCGGCATCATCTATAATCTGGGCGTAAATATGCCTGTTCGAACGAAATACCAATAGCCGGGGCCTGTCCGGTGTTCCAGAAACAGTTTTTCGCACGTGATATTTGCGCCTCAGTGCCGCTTTTTTTATCCTGTCAGTTTTCATAAAACCCGAATCTCAACCGCCATTTACTGATGACTATTTACTATTTTATTGATTCGGAATTGCGACTTCTTCAATAGTCAATCGTCAATTCTTATCCTATACTGTTCCCGAAGTAAATGCTTTGCCGGCCTTGCGTCGTACGTGTTCGTCGGCATAACGGATGCCCTTTCCCTTATAAGGTTCCGGCGGCCTTATTTTTCGTATATCGGCAGCGAATTGTCCCAGGAGACATTTGTCTATTCCCGAAAGCGTGAACCTTGACGGAACTTCATTGCCCCTGGTTGCGCCGGTCTGGATGTTCACTTTTATACCCTTTGGTATTACCCGCTCTACCGGATGGCAAAAGCCAACCTGGAAAGTCAGCTTTCCGCCCTGCTCTTTGACACTAAAGCCGGTGCCGTATATTTCCATTTTCTTCTCAAAACCTTTGCTGACACCGGTGAGCATGTTGGCAATCAGGGCACGCATTGTGCCATGTAGCTGCCTGTTCTGACGGTTTTGTGGATGTTTATTTTCAACCAATATTTTCCCCTCGGAATCGTCAATCTTTACTTTTATCCGGGGGTGACAGTCCATCTGGAGCTGGCCGAGCGGACCTGAGGCCTTGATGCACCGGTCCTTTTTCTCGACCGTAACTGCCTGAGGGATAATAACAGGTTTTTTCCCAATACGACTCATCAGTTAACCGTACAAAGTATCTCGCCGCCGACGTTGGCCTGGCGACAGTCTCTGTCACTCATTACACCTTTACTTGTCGAAACGATTGCTGTACCCATACCGGCTAAAATGTGCGGCAATTTGTCAACAGGTGAATAGATTCTGCAGCCCGGTTTACTTGTCCTTGCTATTTCATTAATAATAGAACGGCCTTCCTGGTTATACTTTAACGTAATCCTCAATATTCCCTGCTTGCTGTCATCGATTCGGTCGAAATCTTCAATATAACCTTCCTTTTTTAAAACAGCCGCTATTCCTTCGCAGATATTCGATGCCTTAATATTAACCTGGTCTTTATTTATTCGCACAGCGTTGCGAATTCTCGTCAGCATATCAGCTATTGGATCGCTCAAACTCATAATTTCGTGCCTTGTGTTTGGGGGCCCTTTCGTGGTTAGACTCACGAATTACCAACTGGCTTTTTTTACTCCCGGTATTTTTCCTTCGTTGGCTAATGTTCTAAAACAAATCCGGCAAATTTTGAACTTGCGATAAACAGCTTTGGATCTCCCACAAAGCTGGCAGCGCGTATATTGTCTAACGCGAAATTTTTGTTTCTTTTCTGCCTTGTTTTCCAGTGCTTTGGTTGACATCCATACTCTCCAATCTCGCATTCAGCCTGACGCGTTATGCTTGCTGTTCCATCGTTGCCGAGCCTCTGAAGGGCATACCAAAGAGCTGAAGCAATTTTCTTGCTTCTCGGTCAGTCTTTGCTGTCGTTACAAAAGTTATGTTCATACCCTGCTGAAACTCCATCTTTGCGGTGTTGATTTCCGGAAAAACACTCTGTTCGGCCAAGCCCATCGAGTAATTGCCTCTGCCATCAAAGCTGTTTGGGTCAAGGCCTCGAAAGTCTCTTACGCGCGGGATTGCAAGATTGATGAGTCTATCCATAAATTCATACATTCTCACTCCGCGGACCGTAACCTTTAGGCCGGTTTCCATGCCTTCACGAAGCTTGAAATTCGAGACACTTTTCTTAGCTTTACAGACTACGGGCATTTGGCCGGTAATCATCATCAAATCCTTTTTAGCCGATTCCAGAAATTTCTTGTCCTGCGTTGCTCTGCCTACACCCATAGAGATAATGACCTTTTCCATCTGCGGCACAGCCATAGGATTTTTGTAGCCAAATTCCCCGGTCAGCTCCGGAACCATCTTGGACTTATATAAATCTTTTAAACGCGCCATTTTGTGTTTCGTAACCGGTTAATCACTACTGCCCAATTAACCACTCACCATTTACTCTTTTACCCTTTTAACAATGCCAATTTCGGAGCCGTCGATGGCAACTCGTTTTTTACTGCCATCGGCGTTTACTTGATAACGGACTTTACTGCCCTTTGAGCTTTTCGGGTTTACCGGCAAAACATTACTTATATGGATCGGCCGTTCAACGTTGATCCGGCCTCCCTGGGGATTTTTGCGTGAGGGCCGAACGTGCTTTTTTGCTATATTCTGACCCTGAACCACTACACCCTGCTTTTGGGGTATCACGCGCAGCACTCTGCCGGTAGCACCTTTGCAGGCACCAGCTATAATCTCTACTATATCACCTTTTTTTATATGCGAAGCCATTTCAATCTCACATTGCGTATTTCTCTTCACGCAATACGCATCACGCACAACGCACGACGTTCATACCACCTCGCTCGCCAGCGAGATAATTTTCATATAGTTTTTTTCACGAAGCTCACGAGCGACCGCACCAAAAATTCTGGTTCCTATCGGATTACCTTCGTTATCAATCATCACTGCGGCATTGCTATCGAACCTTACATAGCTGCCGTCAGGGCGTTTCACGGGGCTCTTAGTGCGAATAATAACACATTTATGGACCTTCTTGTCATCCAACTGGCAACTCGGCAGCGACTTTTTTATAGCAACACAGACAACATCTCCCACGCCGGCGACGGGTCGGGTTTTCTTGTGGCGGGATCCGCCTCTTCCAAGAACCTTAATGCACAACGCCAACCTGACACCCGAGTTGTCGGCTATATCCAACATTGTTTCCTGCTGAATCATTATCTCGTATCTCGATTCACCTCTGGTCTGCTTTTTCCACAACCCTCACAAGACGCCAATTCTTGGTTTTGCTATGAGGCCTGCATTCAGCAATTTCAACGACGTCACCGGTACCTGCCTGGTTGTGTTCGTCGTGAACGCCGAGTTTTGTTCTACGCTTGACGTATTTGCCGTATTTTGGATGCCTGACCTTGAAGTCAATGGCGACTTTGACGCTTTTGTCGCCACTGTTGCTTATTACCACGGCAGTTAAGGTTTTTAATTTTCGGTCCCGCATTTTCGATTTTCCAATCATCAATCGCCCGAGGCTAAGCGTTGCTTGGTCTGACGCATTATCGTTTTAATCCTGGCAATATCACGCCTGACATTAGCCACGGCTTTGGAATTCTCCAGTTTTTCCGTAACCGCCTGCGAGCGCAAATCAAACAGATGTTTCTGGAACTCTTCCAGCTTGCTCTCTACCTCATCCTGACTCATCTCACGGTAATGCTGCGCTTTCATCTCAAAGTTCTCTCTTACAGGGACCCCATTTTGTCCAGCAAAACGGCAACCCTACAATGAATGCCTTCGCCTAACGAACCTGCACTTGATCGGCATTTTATGAGCGACCCTGACCAACGCCTGCTTTGCCACGACTTCGTTTACTCCGCCGATCTCAAAACAAACCTGGCCGGGCCTGACTATGGCGACCCAAAATTCGGGCTCACCCTTACCTTTGCCCATTCGCGTTTCCAACGGCTTGGAACTTACCGGCTTATGCGGAAACAGCCTAATATAAACTTTGCCCTCACGATGCAGAAAGTGAGTTGCTGCAACTCGGCCGGCTTCAATGGTCCTTGCGGTTATCCAGCTGCCTTCCAGGGCCTGCAATCCGTATTCACCAAACGCTACGAAATTGCTTCTTGAGGCATTGCCCTTCATTGTGCCGCGTTGGCTCTTACGAAACTTAACTCTTTTCGGCATCATTGCCATTTTTTACACCTGCCTTTGTATTGTTTGATTCACCGGAATCAGGTTCTGCCGGCGAGGCCGCCGCATGAGCTTTGGCAGTGCTTTGGCTGTCTTGTACCGGCACAGTTTTTTTAACCCCACCTTTGTCCCTCGGCCCTGTGCTGATACGCCTCGGTGGGCGACGTCGGCGGGTAGGCCTGCTTTGCTCAATTTCTTCGCCGAATTTGCCTTTATAAATCCATGCTTTAACACCAATCGCTCCGTACGTTGTTCTTGAGGTTGCTACGGCGTAATCTACATTGGCGTCCAAGGTATGCAGCGGGATACTACCGAGCTTCTGCGTTTCCCTCCGTGCCATTTCCGAGCCTGCCAACCGTCCGGCACAGATAATCTTCACGCCTTTAGCGCCGGCATTCATTGCCAATTCGCAATACTGCTTCATTGTACGCCTAAACGAGGCCCGCTTACTTAATTGCTCTGCGATTGATTCGGCCACCAAAGTAGCATTCAAGTCCGGCTCTTTTATCTCAATAACATTGACGGCCACCTTTCGGCCTGTCATCTCTTCAAGCTCTTCTCGCAACCTATCGACTTCACCGCCCCTTGGACCGATGACCACGCCGGGCCGAGCGCTGTGCAGTGTTACTTTTACTTCGTTGCGCGTTCGGATTACTTCAATCTTTGCCACCGCACCTTTGGGCATACGACGGTTAAATCTACTATCGACATACCGACGAATCTTCTGGTCCTCGACAAGAAAATTACCGTAATCAGCTTTGGTAGCAAACCATGTGCTCTGCCATCCAAGCGTTATGCCTGTTCTAAAACCTATTGGCGATACTTTCTGCCCCATAATCTCGTATCTCGTATTGCGTTTTACGCTTGTGTTACTGTTATATGTATGTGACAAGCCGTTTTGCGAATAGGATGCGCTCTGCCTCTGTCCTTTGGCATCCATCTTTTTGTGCCGATGCGGATTCCTGCATCATCAACACGGGCGCAGCTTACGTAGAGATTATCAACGTCGGCGTGCTGCTCATCGGCATCTGCAACGGCACTTCTCAGGACTTTGTCAATCATCGTTGCGGCACGTTTTCTTGTGAACTTCAAGGTATCCATTGCGTCCTGAACGCTTCGACCGGTTATCAATTGCGCAACCAATCTGGCTTTGCGTGCTGAAATCGGAGCGTAGCGACAAGACGAGCGCCAGTCAACCAAATCATTTACCTCAACAGATAGAGCAGCTGCCAGGCGGCGAATATCATCTGCTCGCGGTTTAAGCTTGAAGAGACCTTTTTGCCAGTTTTTAACAGCCACTATTGCTTGCTTTTTATCAAGCCCCGGTCTGGCAAGCTGGCTGGCCAACTGCTCTATATCCGTCTTGCGCTCCTGGCAAAGCTCTTTTAACTTATCAGCACTTAACATATTTCGTATCTCGCCGCTCGCCCCGCTCCTTTCCAAGGAGCCGGGGCTCGTGCCTCGTCACCCGGGTCTGGGTCACGCATTATTATCATCTTATTTTCTTGCTTGAATGACCCTTAAATGTCCTTGTGGGCGAAAATTCACCCAGCTTATGCCCCACCATATCCTCGGTAACAAAAACCTTATGAAATATTTTACCGTTGTGGACCAGAAACGTGAAACCCACGAACTCCGGAATTATTGTGCATCTTCTTGCCCAGGTCTTTATTGGCTCACGAGAGCTGGAAACAGTTCGTTTGTTGACCTTGATAAACAGCTTCTCGTCAACGTATGGTCCTTTTTTAAGAGATCTTCCCATCTTTGGTATCTCGTATTGCGTGCCTTTTTCGCACGACGAAATTATAGGGCTAATTGTTTTTGCCTTTTACTTTTGCGTCTTCGGATAATCCTCTTGTTACTCGGGTTTCGGGGATTTCTGGTTTTTCCACCTTTCGCCAGCACACCGGTGGGCGAACAGGGATGCCGCCCACCGCTTCGATGGCCTTCTCCGCCGCCCATCGGGTGAGCAACCGGGTTCATCGCACAGCCCCTTACGTGTGGCCTGCGGCCCATATGGCGCTTTCGCCCGGCCTTGCCGATGCGTACATTCTGATGGTCCGGGTTACTCAGCCGGCCAATTGTTGCCCGGCACTCCTTACGAACCATCCGCATTTCACCGCTCGGCAGAATGATGGTGACCCAATTGCCTTCTTTTGCCATAATTCTTGCGGCACTGCCGGCACCTCTGACCAGCTTTCCGCCCTGGCCGACCCTCATCTCGATATTATGAATCTCAAGGCCGGCAGGAATCGCCCCCAGCGACATCGCATTACCAATCTTAGGCTCACAAGCCGAACCACTTTCTACAAGGTCTCCGGTCTTTATACTCTGTGGTGCTAATATATACCTTTTTTCGCCATCGGCGTAGTGCAGCAGAGATATAAAACAATTCCTGTTAGGGTCGTATTCAATCGTTGCCACTTTCGCGGGGATACCATCCTTATTACGTTTGAAATCGATAATACGGTAAATTTTTCTTGCGCCGCCGCCTCTGAACCGGCTGGTAGTAACGCCATGATGATTTCTTCCGCCGTTCTTCTTTATCCTCTTGCAAAGCGACTTCTCCGGCCTGTCGGTCGTCAGCTCAGCGTAATCGTTGACCGAACTGTTTCTACGTCCGGCACTTGTTGGTTTATAAACTCGAATACCCATAACTCGTACCTCGTATCCAGCGTTTAGAACAAATCTATATGGAACTCAGGATTCAAAAATACAACGGCTTTCTTCCAACTCGGTGTGCGACCAGCGGTTCTGCCTCTGCGGCGATGCTTGCCCTTGTAGTTAGCTGTTCTTACCTTTTGTACTTTGACGTTGTATATTTTTTCCACAGCGTTTTTTATCTGGGCCTTATTAGCCCTTCTATTGACCTCAAATGAGTACGCACCTTTCACATTCGCAAAGTGCATTCCCTGCTCCGTAATCAAGGGCCGAATTATTACATGATAGTCGTCCATTTTCGTATCGCGTATATCGTATTGCCTCTTACGTCTGGTGCTGGTCTCTATTCAAAAAAGATAAAAGCGCCTCCTTAGTGAACAGCATTTTGCGGTAGTTGCAGATCTCGCCGGCGTTCAATTCGTCTACGGGCATAACAGCTACTTTCGGAATATTCTTAGCTGATTTGTAAAGATTTACGTCTTCGGCGCTAATCGTTACGAGGCAGCTGCGTTCAATTTTTAAATTATTCAGAATGCCTACAAAATCTTTGGTTTTAGGCCTCTCGAAATTCAGTCCGTCCACCACCACAACATTGTTACTCAAAAGCTTTGCCAGTATTGCTGAGTCCCTGGCTAATTTTCTTTGCTTTTTAGGCATACGTTTACCAAAATCTCTAAGGCCCTTAGCGAAGGTAACGCCACCGCCGACACGTTTGCCGGTTCTGCGGTTACCGACCCGGGCATTTCCCGTACCCTTTTGCCTGAAGAGCTTTCTGCCTGAGCCGGCTCCCATACTTCTGCCTTTGGTTGCGGCTGTTCCCACACGCCTGTTAGCGTGATACATAACAACGGCCTGCTTAAGCAACGGGTATCTGACCGAGCTACCCAAAGCCGACTCGTCGACCTTTAAGCTGTCAATTTCCCGGCCATCTGTGTTGTAAACAGCCAAATCAATCATCTTCTCGTATCTCGTTGCTGCTTTCGCAGAAATGGCATCTCTGCCCGCAGAAGCGGGGGTCGCTTCATGCTTTTTGCTCCACGCCTGCCTTTTTGGCACTACGGACAATACAATAGCCACCGGCTGGGCCTGGTACAGGACCTTTGACGACTAATAAGTTTTTCTCTTCGTCTATTGCGACCAGCTTATGGTTTTTCGTTGTAACACGGCGGTTGCCCATATGTCCTGCCATTTTCTTGCCTCTTTTAGGGCCTCCGCCATGGCCGGCATCGGAGGCGAAACTCGATATTGAGCCGGGTGCTCTGTGTTTCCGCTCTGTGCCGTGCGAGGCCGGGAAACCGCTAAAGCCGTGGCGCTTCATCACGCCGGCGAATCCTTTGCCTTTACTGGTACCAATAACATCGACGAATTCATTTTCCGCAAAGACCGAGACCGTGATGGAATCTCCAACTTTGTGCTGCTGCTCAGCGTCGTCCGGCAGCCGCATCTCCTTGACGAATTTCTTCGCGGTCGTATCGGCTTTCTGAGCATGTCCGATTTGCGGGTTCTTCCTGCGCAAGGGCTTTACCTCATCAAAACCAACCTGAACGGCGTTGTAGCCGTCAGTCTCAGCCGTTTTTACCTGCATAACAACACAAGGGCCGGCTTGAATGACCGTAACGGGCACTAACTTGCCCAGTTCGTCATAGACCTGAGTCATTCCAACTTTTTTTCCCAATAACATTGCCATTTCTCGTCGCTCGTCGCTCGTGACCTGTTGCTCGCCGTTCGAGTCACGAAATCGCGATTTACGCCTTTATCCTTACAAAGACCCCAGCCGGTACCACTAAACGGTTCAATACTTCGACCGTTCGCGCGTTGGCCTCGTGAATATCAATCAGACGTTTATGAGTCCTTAACTCGAACTGCTCACGCGATTTTTTATCGATGTGGGGACTTCGCAAAACAGTATATCTTTCAATACGCGTAGGCAACGGCACCGGACCACTGACACGGGCATTGGTCTTTCGAGCGTGCTCCACTATCTCCTTAGCAGAGGCATCAAGGGCCCTGTGATCGTAGGCCTCCATTCTAATTCTTATTCTTTCGGTTTCAGCAGCCATAGCTTTCCTCTGTGCCACCGGCTTTGGCGGGAATAAGTCAATCTCCTGCAAAAGCAGCAGCTTTTTATTTCAAATCCACACCTTAAAATCTATAAAACCCTAAAGTATATCAACTTATAAAGCAAAAAACAAAGTAAAAAATCCGCTCTTAGCCTACAGTTTCTCTACTATCCGTCAAACCTATGTTGCTTGATTGCGGCAGGAAGGGCCTTTCTCATTGACTATTGACTATTTTCTATTTCCTATTGATATTGATTTGGAATCCCCATCCGTCTTTGGGCCCCGATTTTGCCTTGCCTGACAAAATCAGCCTCTTCTCAATAGTCAATATTCAATTGTCAATAGTCAATCACAGAATCTGCCTTCCTTAAGAGTTGGGGTTCGGACCGGCTACAGTCCTTCCAAAGCCATTTTACCGGCTTTTGGTAGACCCCTGAATCTAACAGAGTACCAAGTTAATCATCCCTGACCACAAAATCACAGATATGCCACAGCGCAACTAAATTTACGCAAAGTCATCCTTGACAATGCTCGCCACAGCTGAAAACCACTGAGAATATCACATAAATCAATTATTGTCAATAAGATGTCGACAAAAATCTTAGCTAAAATATAAAAAAATGGCATTATTTTTTAAAAGGCAATCTGCTTGGCAAGCTGCTCAGGGATCTTCTCATAGGTCAACGGCTCCATAGTAAAGGTCCCTCTGCCGCCCGTGGCACTCCTAATTTCACTGGAATACCCAAACATCTCCACCAAAGGGACCTTGGCGTCAATTACCTGCATATTTCCATGCACCCGGCAACCTGTGATTACCCCCCTTTTTGCAAGGAAATTACCCTGAATTGCCCCAAAATTGGCTTGCGGGACTACCACTTGAAGCCGCATTACCGGCTCAAGTAAAACCGGTCCTGCGTCTTTAACCGCCTTTTCGACCGCAATTGCAGCGGCCTGTTCAAAAGCCAGAGGGGACGAATCCACAGAATGGAATGAGCCATCGATCAACGTAACTTTAATTCCCACAACGGGATAGCCTGCTAATACGCCACAGCCCAGGGCGTCTTTGCTGCCCCTTTCCACATTAGGGATATACTCTCTCGGCACTACATTACCAGGGGCGTTGTTCTCAAACTCAATATCGCGGCTCCAATGGCCGTCCTCGGTAAACAAAGGCTCAACGGTCAAAACAACATGGCCGTATTGCCCATGACCGCCTGTTTGGCGTATGAATTTACCCTCCGCCTGTGCCGAGTTCGTGATAGCTTCCTTGTAGGCGACCCGCGGTTTACCGATTCTGACATTGACCCCTTTTTCTTTTACCAGTTTGTGCTGCAGTATTTCCAAATGCAGCTCGCCCATTCCGCTAATGATTGTTTGGCCTGTTTCGCCGTCTATTTTACATTCAAAAGTCGGGTCTTCACGCCTCAAGTCGGCCAGTGCATCCGCCAATTTTGCCTTCTCTGCGGTGGTTCTGGGTTCTATCGACATATTAATAACCGTCTGGGGAAATGTAATGCTCGGCAGGCAGACGGGTTTTTTAGGGTCACAAATGGTATCGCCTGTAAGTGTTTGTTTTAGTCCTACAACTGCGACAATATCACCGGCACCGGCTGAGTCCAAAATTTCTCGCTCGTTGGCGTGCATCTCAAATATTCTGGTAATATTCTCCCGCCGATTGCGATTTACATTTAAGACTCTTCTGCCGGGCTTCAATTTGCCTTGATAAATCCGTAGAAAGTTCAAATCGCCATGCACATCGCTGGTAATCTTAAATGCAAGTGCCACCAGGCTGGCATCGCGGTCGCACTTGATGGATATTTTTTTATTTTTATCAGTCGGTTTGTGCCCTGTCAGGACAGGCTTGTCCAACGGAGAAGGCAGATACGTCACGACGCCATCAAGCAGCCTTTGGACGCCGATATACTTCAAGGCTGAGCCAACAAATACCGGATGAAGCTTGTTGCTCAAAGTTCCTTTTCTAATCGCTCTATCAATCATTTCAACATTGATTGGCTTGTCGTGGACGTAGATGTCCATCAGCTCTTCGTCATGTTCAGCTGCAAGCTCGATCATCTGGTTTCTTTGCTGCTGAGCAGTTTGTTTCAACTCGGAGGGAATTTCAGTTTCTTCAAAAGTCGCTCCCATCTTTTCGGTCTTATAGAAAACCGCTTGCATCTTTATCAGGTCTATCACACCGGCGAAAGAATTCTCGGCGCCAATAGGAATCTGCATTAAAATCGGATTGGCGAGGAGTTTATCGCGAATACTTTCAATGGTCATCTCAAAATCGGCGCCTATTTTGTCCATCTTGTTCACAAAGCAAAGGCAGGGCAGGTGGTATTTTTGTCCCTGTCTCCAGACGGTCTCGCTCTGGGCCTGCACACCTTCACTGCCGTCAAAGACCGCTACAGCGCCATCGAGAACACGCAAGGACCTTTCAACTTCAGCGGTAAAGTCAATATGCCCCGGCGTATCGATAAGGTTGATTTCAAAGTCCTTCCAGGGACATTTTGTCGCGGCTGAAGTGATAGTAATGCCTCTTCTTTGCTCCTCTTGCAGGTAGTCCATAACCGCGGTGCCTTCATGGACTTCCCCCATTTTGTAGGTTTTGCCGGTATAATAGAGTATGCGCTCGGTTACCGTTGTTTTGCCGGCGTCGATATGAGCCATAATTCCAATATTGCGTAATTTTTCCAGAGTGCTCGACATAATTCGTATCTCGTCTCTCATGTAGGGGCAACCCAATGTGGCTGCCCTGGGCAGGCACATAGGCCTGCCCCTATACGGCAATATACACGCCGCGATACGATATAAAAAAACTGCCACAGTCATTTTTATAAACACACCGTGGCAGTTATAAACGACAACTATTACCAGGCAAAGTGGGCAAATGCCTTGTTTGCCTCTGCCATTCTGTGGATATTCTCCCGGGTAGTCATTGCGCCGCCGTGTCCATTGTAAGCATCTGTCAATTCGGAGGCCAGGCGCTGGCACATAGGCTTTCCTTTCTTGCCCCTGGCTGAGTCCAATATCCACCTGAAGGCAAGTGACTGCCGGCGCGCGGCGCTTACCTGTGTCGGCACCTGATAACTGGCTCCGCCGATACGTCGGCTGCGAACTTCGATCAATGGTTTTACGTTATTTATCGCTGTTTCGAATACCTCAAGAGGGCTGGTGTCCTCTACGTTTTTGGCTATAATATCCATAGCATCATAAAAGACCCGCTGGGCAACACTTTTCTTGCCGCCCCACATCAAACAGTTAATGAACTTCGCGACCAGCTTGCTATTATATTTGGGGTCACCGCCCTGGCGGGCCAATTGTTGACTCGAAGCGGTAAACTTTTTAGCCATAAATTTCCTCGTACCTCGTATAAATCCTAATATCTAAATCCGAAATACTAAACAAATACGAAATTCAAATGTTCGAATTTTCAAAACTTACTGTTTTGGTAATTTGAATCTTGGTAATTTGAATTTGTTTAGTGCTTAGAGATTAGGATTTAGGATTTACTCTTTTAACTACTTTGCTTTTTTTGCACCATATTTACTTCTGCCTTGTTTTCGATTAGCCACGCCGGCACAGTCGAGCACACCACGGATGATATGATACCGTACTCCCGGCAGGTCCCTGACTCGGCCACCGCGAATAGTAACAGTGCTGTGCTCCTGAAGGTTGTGGTCGATGCCCGGTATGTAAGCTGTAATTTCTTTGCCGTTGGTCAATCTGACACGTGCGATTTTTCGTAGAGCCGAGTTCGGCTTCTTCGGCGTTTGGGTCCTTACGATCAGACACACCCCTCGCTTTTGCGGCGAACCGCTAATTTCGGATAGCCGTTTTCGACCTTTCGATTTCGCCCGTGGGCGTCTAACTAACTGATTTTTTGTTGGCATAATTCTTACCCGGGTTCGGGTCCCATTTTGTTGTGTATTGCAAAACCGGAACCCTCCCAAACGCACTTTACCGCGTTTGGGGTTCCTGAATTAATTAATTCCCAGAGCTTCCCTGATTCTCGATTCTGCTTTTGCTTCGGCCTCTTTGGCTTCCTTAACTTCCTTAATCTCTTTAAATTCCTTCGGCAGCGGTGCTTCGGCAAGGTGCTTGACCTTCATATCCAGATGCGGCTTGAAAGCCGTGCCGGCCGGTATCAGGTGACCGAGTATCACGTTTTCCTTCAAGCCGTAAAGTTCGTCCACCTTACCGGCTAAAGACGCCTCTGTCAAGACCTTAGTTGTTTCCTGGAAGCTGGCTGCCGCGATAAAGCTCTCCGACCACAGTGAAGCTTTCGTGATTCCCAAAAGCAATGTCTTGGCGGTTGAAGGTTTTGGTTTTCTGCCCGAGGCCTTCTGGCCACCAATCACTTCAATCTTTTCGTTAATACTTGCCAGCTCTTTCTTGCCGATAACTTGACCGACTTCTAAATCAGACGCATCTCCGACGTTGGCAATCCTGAGGCTATTGGTCAGTTTTTCATTTTCTTTTCTGAATACGAATTTGTCAACGACCTCGCCCGGCAAAAACGAGTTGTCGCCCACAGATTCAATTTCGACCTTTCGCATCATTTGAGAGCAGATAATCTCAATGTGCTTGTCGTTGATATTGACATTTTGTGAGCGGTAGACATTTTGAATTTCTGAAGTTAAATATCTTTGCAGCGCTTCTTCGCCTTTAATTCGGAGAATATCATGGGGCACCAATGGGCCATCTGTCAGGGTGTCTCCCGCTTCAGCGAAATCAGATGCGTGAACATTTAGGTGTCTGTCGCGTGGGACGTGGTGTTCTTTTTCCATGCCGCTTTCACTGCGAATAATAATCGTCATTTTGCCTTTGCGTTTATCGCTTCTTAGCTCGACCCGGCCGCTGATCTCAGCCATTGCAGCAGGGTCTTTGGGTTTGCGTGCCTCGAATACTTCGGTAACTCTGGGCAGGCCCCCTGTGATGTCCTGTGTGCCGCCGGTGGCTCTGGGTTGATGAGCAAGCAGCTGGCCTGCCTGAACCTGCTGACCCTCGCCAACCTCAATTCTGGCTCCTGCAGGCAGATAGTGAACGTCGAGTATTTTACCGTCGGGGTCCTCTATGATAATTTGCGGATGCTTATCGCCCTTATGCTCGATTACCACGGGTTTGCCGATCGCCCCTTTTCGCTCTTCTTCAATTCCAATTGTCTCACCTTCGATGACATCTACAAACTGTATAAGGCCGGGCACTTCGGCCAAAATCGGCGTACGGTGCGGGTCCCATGTGAACAACAACGCACCGGTTTTAACCTTCCGCCCGTCCTTAACCAAAACAACGGCACCGTAGGGCACTTTGAACCTGTCGAGCTCTCGGTTCTTTGCGTCCAGAATAGTTATTTCGCCGTTGCGTTTGAGTGCGACTATCTTGATTGTTGTCGTTCCACCAACGGTGGACTTGAAAGAAACCGCATTTATGTCACGATATTGAACCTTTCCTGCTTGCGTGGCTTTCTGTTCGCGTTCAAGAATAGCTCTGGACGCGACGCCGCCGGTATGGAACGTGCGTAATGTCAGCTGAGTGCCGGGCTCACCAATCGACTGTGCAGCAATAATTCCAACTGCCACTCCTTCTTCGACTAATTGGCTGGTACTCATATCCCATCCATAACACTTGGCACAGATCCCGAAGGGACTATCACAGGTCAGAGGGCTTCTTACTCTGACGGCATCGAGGTCTAAAGCTTCGATCTTCGTCGCCGCCGCCGGCGTTATGACCTCGTTCTCGCGAACAATCATTTCGTCAGTAATCGGGTTACGAATGTTGTCTCTTGCAGTTCTGCCTATAACAAGCTGAGAAAGCGGCACATCAATCTGCTCACCCCTGCTGACCGTGCTCTTGGTAATTCCCTGTAAGGTTTGGCAGTCGCGTTCAAGGACGATTACATTTTGTGCCACGTCGATGAGTTTTCGGGTGAGATAGCCGGAATTAGCGGTTTTCAAGGCCGTATCAGCCAGTCCCTTACGCGCTCCGTGGGTAGAGCTGAAGTACTCAAGCACGGTCAAACCCTCACGGAAGTTTGATTTAATCGGTGTTTCGATAATTTCACCGCTGGGTTTGGCCATAAGCGCTCTCATTCCAGCGAGCTGCTGGATTTGGTCTACGCTTCCTCTTGCCCCCGAATCGCTCATAAGATATATGGGGTTCAGGTACGGCAAGCCATCTTCGGTAGTATCCTCTTTAAGGCCCCGCATCATTTCGTTGGTCACTTCCACGCGGGCATTGGTCCAGGCGTCAATGACCTGATTATACCTTTCGCCCTCGGTCAAAACGCCGTCGTTGTAGTTCTTCCGGATTTTGTTGACCTTTTTCTCTGTCTCTTCAATAATCTGAGGCTTCCTTGCGGGTATTTTCAAGTCCGTAATACCAAAGCTTAACCCTGCAAGAGTGGCATATTTGAACCCCAAACTTTTGATTCTGTCGAGCAGGTCCACCGTTTCGGCAGAACCTGAGAATTCGAAACAGTCACTAATTACCTGGCGAGACATCTTCAGAGACATCGTCACATTGTAAAACGGCATTCCCTCAGGAAGTATATCATTGAATAAGCACCTGCCCACTGTTGTTTCAACAACAGTGGAACCTCGAACTTTGGCTTTTGAATCTCGAATTTCTGAATCGGCAACAACCCTGGCATTGCCGACTTGGACCTTAATCCTTGTGTGCAAATCGACTTTGCCCATATCAAAGGCCATTATTGCTTCGAAAGTGTCTCTGAACAGCTTCGGTTCTTCACTTTCGGCGGTATCAGAAGGTTCCAAATAGGTCAAGTAATAATTGCCCATCACCATATCCTGAGATGGTCCAACCATTGGAGAGCCGTTGGCCGGCGAGAAAATATTGGCAGTGGTCATCATCAAGATATGAGTTTCAGCCTGCGCCTCGACACTTAACGGCAAATGCACCGCCATCTGGTCGCCGTCAAAGTCGGCGTTGAAGCCCTTGCAGGCTAACGGATGAAGCATAATGGCGTTACCTTCGACGAGCACCGGCTCAAAGGCCTGAATACCCATTCGATGGAGGGTGGGGGCGCGGTTGAGCAAGACAGGATGCTGGTGAATGACTTCTTCCAGAACGTCCCAGACCTGCTCGTCACGTCGTTCAATCATCCTCTTGGCGCTTTTAATCGTATCGGCCAGGCCGTGCTGTTTAAGCTTGCGAATGATGAAAGGCTGATACAATTCGAGGGCTATTTTCTTCGGCAGACCGCATTGATACAATTTCAGATTAGGTCCTACTACGATAACCGACCGCGCTGAATAATCTACGCGTTTTCCAAGCAGGTTCTCACGAAATCGTCCCTGTTTTCCTTTAATCATATCTGTCAAGGACTTCAGCGGCCGATTGTTACTTCCGAGCACAGCTCTTCGGCATCGCCCGTTGTCGAGCAGCGAATCGACCGCCTGCTGTAACATTCGTTTTTCATTTCGTATAATCACCTCGGGCGCGTTGAGGTCAATGAGCTTCTTTAATCGGTTGTTTCGATTGATAATTCGTCTGTAGAGGTCATTCAAGTCGCTGGTGGCGAAATTATCTCTTTCGAGCAGTACCAGCGGTCTCAAATCCGGTGGGATGACGGGCATAACTTCAAGCACCGTCCACTCCGGCTTGTTCTTGGAGGTTGTGATTTGGTTAATAATCTTTAGTCTTTTTGTGAGGTCTTTTATTTTCTGCTTGCTGTTTGTCTTTGCGATGGCTTGCTTTAGTTGTATGGTGCATTCTTGCATGTCCAATTTTACCAGCAGTGCCTTAATAGCTTCAGCGCCCATAGCGGCCTTAAAGGCATTTGGGTACTTGTTGTTTGCCTGCCTGTATTCTTCCTCGCTGAGCAGTTGTCCTATCTTTAGCGGGCTTTGCCCTGGGTCTGTAACGACGTAGTCCTGGAAATAGATTATTTTTTCGAGGTCTACAGTTTTCATAGCCAGAATGGCCCCGAGTCGATTTGGAATTGCCTTGAAGAACCATATGTGGACCACCGGTGCCGCAAGATTGATATGCCCCATTCTCTTTCGTCGAACTCGACTATGGGTAACCTTGACCCCGCATCGGTCGCAAATTATACCCTTAAACTTTGTCCCTTTGTACTTTCCGCAGGCACACTCCCAGTCGCGTTCGGGCCCGAAGATTCGCTCACAAAACAAACCGTCCTTCTCCGGCCGATATGTACGGTAGTTGATGGTCTCGGGCTTGCGTACTTCGCCAAAAGACCAGCTGCGAATATCATTTGGACTGGCCAATGAAATCTTGACCGAACCGTAGTCATTAATCCGATCGTAAATACTTCCTAACATTTAAGGCCCCTTACCATTGACACTTGATAATTGGTAATTCACTAATCACTTAAAGTGCGGTGCTTCCAAGCCGTTTCTTTTCAAGCTGAATATTCAACCCTAATCCTCTTATTTCATTACACAATACGTCAAAGGACAGAGGCGTCCCGGCTTCAAGAGTATTTTGTCCTTTGACCATCGATTCATAGATTTTTGTTCGTCCCTCGACATCATCACTTTTGACGGTGAGCATTTCCTGCAGCGTATAAGCTGCCCCGTATCCTTCCAGTGCCCAGACTTCCATTTCACCGAATCTTTGTCCACCGGTTCTTGCCTTACCACCTAATGGCTGCTGGGTAATCAGGCTATACGGTCCGGTTGCCCTTGCGTGAATCTTGTCATCGACGAGATGATGCAGTTTCATCATATAGATGTATCCGATAGTTGCAGACTGGTCAAAAGGCTTACCTGTCCTGCCGTCATACAATTGCGTCTTGAGGGTCTTCGGCACATCAATGAAAAATTCATCAGCCGGCGGTACTTCTTTTTCCTCTTCGAGCTGTGCTTTTCGTTTGCTCATAAGCTCGTTCGCTTCTTCGGTCAATTCATGGATGTCACTTTCGGTAGCCCCATCAAACACCGGTGTAATAACCTTAAAGCCCAACACCTTCGCCACCCAGCCGAGATGCGTTTCGAGAATCTGGCCAACATTCATTCGGCTCGGGACGCCGAGAGGATTCAGCAATATGTCAAGAGTCGTGCCGTCTTCGAGAAACGGCATATCCTCTTCGGGCATGATCTTGGCGATAACACCCTTGTTGCCGTGGCGTCCGGCCATTTTGTCGCCAATTGACAACGCCCTTTTAATTGCGACGTAAACTTTTACCATTTGCAGCACGCCGCTGGGCAGCTCATCGCCGTGTTTCAAACTCTCAATCTTGTGCTTCTTTTCTTCCTGAATTTCGGTAATCCTGACCCAGAATTTGTCCTTGATTTTCTCGACATTGTCCCGGAGCGAGGCGGGTCTGACCCACTTGATATTAAAGTTTTCTATCTGTTCATAAATAACCTCATCATTAGTACTGGCGCCGACTTTCTGACGTGTGGATGGATCGACGATATTAACCTCGAACTTTTTATGGATCGCTTCGATCATCTGCCTGAATATCACACACTCTTTGGTCCTCATCTGCTTTTTATATTCTTTTATCTGGGCCGTCAGCGCCTCTTTCTGTTCTTCGGTGCCAGCTCCACGTCTGGTGAATCGTTCCGTTTTTATTACCACTCCCTCATATCCACTGGGCAGTTCAAGCGAGTCATTTTTGACCTCTTCGCCGGCCCTGCCGAATATGGCATGCAGCAGCTTTTCCTCAGGTGTCAGTTCCGTCTTGCTCTTTGGCACCACCTTGCCTACCAGGGTATCGCCGGTACAGACCCTTGTTCCTTCGCGGACTACTCCGTGTTCATCAAGGTTCCGCAGTGCCCTTTCGCTTACATTGGGAATATCACAGGTAAATTCTTCCTTGCCGAGGCGGGTCTCGCGCACTTCGGCGGTAAATTCGTCGATGTGAATGCTCGTAAAGCTATCGTCCCTGCAGAGTTTTTCACTGACAATAATCGCGTCCTCAAAGTTAAAACCATCAAAAGAAACAAACCCCACAAGGACATTTTTGCCGAGAGCCAACACGCCGTTGGCGGTCCCCCCGCCGTCTGCTATGATCTGGCCGCTCTTTACCTTGTCGCCGAGCTTGACGGTGGGTTTTTGATTAAGGCAGGTTCTTTCGTTCAACCCAATAAATTTGGCGAGCCTATATTCATCGGTGTGGTCAATGACTATCTTGGTTGCGTCCACTGTAGTAACGACGCCGCTGCTTTTGGCACGGACGACCATACTTGAGTTTTGGCCAACCACTTTTTCCATACCGGTGCCAACCAAAGGCGGTTCTGTCTTTAGCAGCGGAACCGCCTGTCGCTGCATATTCGAACCCATCAAGGCCCGGTTTGCGTCATCGTGCTCCAGGAACGGAATAAGTGAAGCTGAAACGCCGACAATCTGCTTGGCGGAAATATCAACATAGTCAACTTCGTCATTGGAAACTTGGGTCAGCTCACCGCCTTTTCTTGCAAGAACGAATCCTTCAGTGAGTTTGCCACTGTCTGGATTAACCGCGCTTGGAGGTGCGAATATTGCCTTCATCTCCTCATCAGCCCGCAAATATTCGACCTCGTTTGTAACCTTAGCTCTTTTGACTTTGCGATATGGCGTAAGCAAAAATCCATACTCGTCAACCGCGGCAAATATTGCCAAGGAAGCAATCAATCCGATATTTGTTCCTTCAGGCGTTTCAATCGGACATATTCTGCCGTAATGGCTGATATGCACGTCGCGCACTTCAAAGCCGGCCCGCCTTCTATTCAAACCGCCCGGCCCAAGAGCAGACAGGCGCCTTTCATGCGTCAACTGGCTCAATGCGTTGGTCTGGTCAACCACCTGGCTCAACTCACCACGACCAAAGAAATAGTTGATACTGCTCGAAACGCTCTTGGAATTAACCAAATCTGCAATGCGCGGCGGCTCTTCGGGGTCTCTTTTGAAACTCATCCGTTCCTGAACGGTCCTGCGCAGCTTAAGCAGCCCTTTTCTGATTTCATCTCCTGCGAGCTCATCGATTGTGCGCAGCCTCCTGTTACCCAGATGGTCGATATCATCAACCTGGCCCTCGTTGTTACGCAAAGCCATTATGTATTTCATCGTGTTGAGGAAATCTTCGGGCCGAAGAGTCATCTCTTCCTCGCCCACTGTCTGGTCGAATTTCCGATTTAATCTGAACCTGCCGACCTTGCCCAGACGATAACGGTTGGAATCAAAAAATTTCTCCTTAAAGAAAGTTTTTGCTTTTTCTTTATTGGGCGGATTACCGGGTCTCAACCTCACATAAAACTTTAACAACGACTGTTCGTGGCTCTGACAATCATCCTCAGCAAGGGTGTTTAAAATGATGGTATCTCGGACCTCATCGATAACTTCAAACTCGACCGAAGATCGTTTCGACTTTTTGGTTTTTGCCTTTGACTTGGCTTTTTTGGTTTTGTGCCCCGCGTACGCAGCTTGTATTAAAGAGAGTCTATCGCTGATTTGGGCGGCGGGTTCTACTATGATTTCACCGGAATCTTTGTCCACGATGGGTTCGACGGCCCACATAGCTGGGCTCAGTTTAGTTATGGGCACGGTCTTTGTTGGATAAAATAGTCGGAGAATTTGTTGCGTAGAGCTGTATTGTGGGTCCATTGCCCGCAGCAAAATGGTTGCCGGTATCTTGCTGGACTGGTCAATTTTAACAATTAAGATGTCCTTGTGCGTAACACCTATCTCTATCCAGCTGCCCCTTTCCGGTATGATTCTGCCGCCGTGCAGCACTCTATCGCCTTCTTTGCTCTCGATAAGAAAATCAACGCCCGGACTTCGGTGCAACTGGCTTACTATGACTCGCACGGCACCGTTGATAATAAACTCTCCGCCACCTATCATAACCGGTATTTCACCAAGGTACATTGCCTGCTCGGCCAAATCTTCGCCATCCTTGATACGTAGTCTACACCATATCTTCAACGGGCGGCCGTACGTCAGCCGTAATTGCCGGCACTGAATAGGCGTATAATGCGGCTTCTCCAGTTCGTAGCAGAGATATTCCAGAAGCATTTTCTTGTCATAGCTTTCAATAGGGAATATCTCCTGAAAGAGGGCTTCGAGTCCGATGCATTTTCTTTTCGTTGGTGCCACGTCCTTTTGCAGAAAGTGCTCGTAACTTCTCCTCTGTATTGCTACCAGGTCCGGGATTTCAACGGCATCACTGACTTTGCCAAAATCACGAACGGTTTGTTCTGCACCAATCTCACACATTACTAATCTCCAGCATTAATGCCCCAACTGCTTTTCCAGCACCAAAGACTGGTGCCGGACTATCTGGCACTGCCATAAATTGCGTATCTCGTATCCTAATGAAGTGCACCTCAAAAATTCGAATATCATGCTTTGCTTTACGTTAATTCAACTACCGCACCGACAGCTTCGAGCTTCTCTCGGGCGGCTTCGGCATCTTCCTTACTCAGTCCTTCTTTGACCGGCTTGGGAACGCCGTCAACGAGGTCCTTGGCTTCTTTCAATCCCAGCCCCGTTAAAGCTCTTACCTCCTTGATAACCTGAATCTTTTTATCACCGAATTCCTTGAGGATTACATCGAAGCTGGTTTTCTCTTCCTTCTCCTCAGCCTCACCTTGTGCAGCGGGGCCTGCCACCATAACAGCGCCGCCGGCGGCAGGCTCAATACCATATTCGTCCTTGAGATAGTCGCCGAGCTCTTTGGCCTGCATCAACGTCAGACTCATTATATCGTCACCAAGCTTCTTAACCTTACTGGCCCACTTGCCTGTCTCTTTAGCTTCCTGTGTCTTTTTCGTTTCCTTGGTCTGTTTCGTTGCCTTGGCTTCTTTTGTTTTCTTAGCTTCTTTCGTTTGTTCTTCTGCCATCTCTATTAACTCCTGTTACATAGCGCCTGGTGGTAGCCGAAACTCCGCTGTTTCGTTTAACCCCGTTACTAAAATCAGGGACAGCCACGCAGGCAATTTCATATTTCGTTTCACGCTGCTTGTTTTTCGCTGCTCTGAGCGATAGTTTCCATACAACCTGCAATAATTCCTGCAGGGGCACTAATGGTTGAGGCCAGTTTCCCGACAGCCGACTGTATCAAGCCGGCAATCTTGTTGAGCAACTCTGCCCGTGTCGGCATCTTTGAAAGCTCCTCTGCTGCTTCGGCGTCCAAAGCCAAACCATCAAGAAAGGCGCCTTTAATCTCTATCACCGGAGCCTTCTTGACCCATTCGGCCAGGGCTTTTGCGATGTCAACGATGCTATCGCCGCCATAAGCAATAGTGCAAGGGCCGCTGAACAGTACTGCTGCCGGTTCCATTTGTTGGTTACGCAGCGCTTTTCTAAACAGCGAATTCCTGACTACCGATAATCTGATGCCTTTTTCTTTAAACTCGCCGCGCATCAGGTTATTGTCAACTCCGTCGAGTCCTCTGGTACTGACAACCAGGAAATCTTTGATGTTTTCGTTGACAATTTTCTTCTCCAGCTCCGCCTGCAGCAACTCTTTTACGTACTTGCTCATTTTTCGTATCTCGTATCGCGTTAATCGGTAATCGATAATTCAATAATCAATTGTTATGGCGGGGCTCATCGTCGCAGATATACACATTTTCTTGATATACGTACCTTTTGCCGCCGCCGGTTTGATCTTCTTTATATGCGAGACAAACGCATCGATATTATCTACCAGTTTTTCGGTCTCAAAGCTTTGCTTGCCGACTACTACATGGATATTGCCGCCGGCATCGTTTCTAAACTCGACTTTGCCTGCAGCAAATTCAGCCACTGCGGTCGCAACATTACCGGTAACCGTGCCATTTTTGGGTGAGGGCATCTTCCCTTGTGGCCCGAGGACCCGGCCGAGCTTGCCTACCTTGCTCATCACCTTCGGCGATGCGATAGCCACATCGAAATCCATCCAGCCGTCCGAGATCTTTTTTATCAGCTCATCGCACCCGGCCTCAATGGCACCAGCGCTTTTGGCTGCCTCAACATCCGCATCCTCGCAGAAAGCGACGACTTTTTTCTGCTTACCTATCCCGTTAGGCAAAGATATTGAGCCTCGAACCAACTGGTCGGCCTGCTTCGGGTCGATCCCCAGTTGCAACACACATTCTATGCTCTGGTCGAATTTTGCCGAGTTAAACGATTTGACTTTTTCGACCGCCTCAGCTATGTTCATCGGCTCTTTGTTTAGCTGCTGCGTCTCTTTTTTATATCTTTTGCTTCTGAATACCATATCTCGTTTCACGATTTATGAGGTACGATTTCTATACCCATACTTCGGGCGGTACCTCTGATAATTTTTTCAGCCTGTTCCAAATCGTAAGCGTTCAAATCCTTGAACTTGGTCTTCGTGATTTTACGCAGTTGCTCGGCGCTGATTTCTCCGACCATCTCTTTATTTGGGACGCCACTGCCCTTTGCGATTTCAGCGGCCTGCTTCAGCAGGACCGCCGCCGGAGGGCTTTTGACCTCAAATGTAAAACTTTTGTCCTTAAAGACCGTTATCACGACCGGCACAATTGTCCCGTTAAGTTCCTTTGTTCGTTCATTGAACTGCGAAACAAACTGGCCTATGTTAACGCCATTCTGACCTAAAGCAGGTCCTATCGGCGGGGCCGGCGTTGCCTGTCCGCCCGGCGCCTGCAATTTAATCTTTACTGCTATCTCTTTAGCCATAGTTGACCTTTAATTCTTGGTTCGCAGTCTATGAAGTGGGTTGTCATTTTGCGATAAGTGGCAAAATAGGGCCCACTGCCAACTCGATTACAATTTCTCGATCTGCCAATACTCTATGTCCAGCGGTGTGCTTCGACCAAATATCGTAACAATTACCTTTACAACGCCGCGCTCAGAATCAATCGAATCGACGATGCCTTCGAAGTTCTCAAACGCACCTTCTCGAATTTTAATCTGATCACCTTTCTCAAACTCGACTTTTATGCTCGGTGCCTCCTCAGGCTTTTCGGCCTCCAAAAGCATCTTTGCCACATCTGTATCCCGCATCGGGGTTGGAAATCCTTCTGTTCCGATAAAATCCCCGACGCCAGGTGTTGCTTTGATCATAAACCAGGCCTTTTCCTGTACCCGGCCATCATCGGTCGGTTCCATCTCCATAAAAACATATCCGGGATACAGTTTTCGCTTATGCACTGTTTGTTTGTTGCCACGAATGCGCTTAATCCGCTCTACAGGAACCTCTATTCTACCGATAATTTCGGCTACACCCTCCCTCTCTACCTTCTGCGCAAGAGCTTCTTTGACCTGCACTTCTTTATTTGCCGCAACTCGTAAAACGTACCACTGCATATTAGCACCCTGTCTCGCATCCCGTTCGAGATACAATATTAAAGCAGGATCCAGGTAAAGAACCTGTTAAAACCGATATCCGTAGCTCCAAGAAGCACAGCCATAATAATCACAACCGCAATAACGATAAATGTCGAAACAGCTATTTCCTGCTTGCTTGACCAGCTGACCTTCTTCATTTCGCCCTCAGCGGCAATCATAAAATCTGCAACTGACGGTTTATTTGCCAACCAAAAAATCAAAAGGGCGGAGACAGCAAACAAGCCGGCGGGCACCATAGTTTCGACCCACAATCCCAGGTCCGTTGCCTGTAATTTCTCGTAAAGCCGCCAACAGCCCAATCCCGCAATTATTGCTGTGGCAAAAGCACTACAGAGCCTTGTGTATTTGCCCTGTCCGCGTTTATAAATACCAAAAACCATGTCGACTCCGTATCTCGTGAAGCGTATCCCTTATCTCGCTCCGAAGCAGGCCAGGAGGGAATCGAACCCCCAACCTTCGGTTTTGGAGACCGACGCTCTGCCAATTGAGCTACTGGCCTATCCAATTGATTATTGATTATTTGTAATTACTTGAAACGCCGAAGCCCGTGTCTTCCAATAATCGATTATCAATCATCAATAATCAATTACTTGCGTCGTATCTTATGAACAGTATGCTTACGTTCCTTCTTACAAAATTTTTTGAGCTGTAATTTCGGCGTACCCTCTGCTACACTAACACTTGTACGATAGTTTCTGTTGCTGCACTGGCTGCACTCAAGCCAGACATACTCCCTTTTGCTCTTCTTTTTAGCCATAAGGTTCGTCCCCGCCAGACAGACTTACTTAAGAAACATCTGGTTGTCCCGCAGATGCCCGCCTGGATACACTTGGCCGGCCCGAACGCCCTGGTCTTGTGGCGCTCGCAGTTCCCAGACAGCTACTCAGAGATGTTCAGGCAAGAATCTTAGTTACCACACCAGCACCGACTGTCCGACCGCCCTCACGAATAGCAAAGCGAAGGCCTTCTTCCATAGCGATTGGGGAAATAATCTCCACCTCCATCGTTATATTATCACCGGGTATGCACATCTCTGCACTCTTGCCTTCCCTGCTCTTTAGCGCAAGAACCGAACCGGTAACATCGGTTGTTCTGAAATAAAATTGTGGTTTGTAGCCTGGGAAGAACGGTGTATGACGACCACCTTCTTCCTTGGTTAGAACATAGACTTCAGCGTCAAACTTCGTATGTGGAGTAATACTGCGGGGTGCCGCGGCAACCTGTCCTCGCTCAAGTTCTTTCTTTTCCACGCCGCGCAAGAGCAAACCAATGTTATCACCGGCCTGACCTTCATCGAGCGTCTTGTTAAACATCTCCACGCCGGTTACAACGGTCTTGCGTGTCTCCTTCGCAAGCCCGACGATTTCGACCTCCTCGCCAACACGGACTTTGCCTCGCTCGACCCGGCCTGTGCCGACCGTGCCACGGCCTTTGATGCTGAAAACGTCCTCAACCGGCATGAGAAACGGCTTGTCAACATCCCGCTCAGGAAGCGGGAAATAATCGTCGACCGCTACCATCAGTTCGTCGACGCACTTGCAGGCTTCATCATCTTTACCTTCGCTTTCCATTGCCGCCAGAGCCGAACCTTTAATAATAGGTATGTCGTCGCCCGGGAATTCGTATTTGTTCAACAGATCTCGTGTTTCCAGTTCGACCAAATCCAGCAGCTCAGGGTCATCAACCATGTCCACCTTGTTCAGGAACACTACAATCCTCGGCACATTGACCTGACGAGCCAGAAGGATGTGCTCACGAGTCTGTGGCATAGGTCCATCATTGGCTGCCACTACCAAAATAGCCCCGTCCATTTGGGCTGCTCCGGTAATCATATTCTTGATATAATCGGCGTGTCCCGGACAATCAACGTGGGCATAGTGGCGCTTGTTCGTCTCATACTCCACGTGCGCGGTGTTTATTGTAAGGCCACGCGTTTTCTCTTCCGGGGCATTGTCTATATCTTCAAACTTCTTGATAGTACCCTTGCCGGATTTTTGTACCAGTCGCATTGTGATTGCAGACGTCAGTGTCGTTTTGCCGTGGTCGACATGACCGATAGTTCCAATATTGATATGTGGTTTTGTCCGTTCGAATACCGCCTTAGCCATCTTGATATAAACCTCCAATGTGCTGGGTTAGTATTTATTTACTCCCTATCTGATTCCCGAAAAACCGCTTTCAAACCTCTATAATCAACTCACAGCCAAGATTACTTGTATCCAGCGCCCAAAGAGCTTTCTGGCGTCGTTTTGGTGCCGGAAACGCTATCTCAGCTTGACCCGCATGCATTTAGCTGCTGATGGGGCTTGAACCCATGACCTCGTCCTTACCAAGGACGCGCTCTACCACTGAGCTACAGCAGCAATACCCAATTTGCCGCTCTGGCGGTGACCGGAGTAAGAAACAACGATCTTACCCGCCTTGCAAGCCGGAAAATACGAACATTCCCTTTTTCCCGGTTCATAAATCTATACCGTGAATGCAGGAACTCCTAATCTAAGTTTTTAATATAAACTCAATAATCTACGTGAATAATCGTAAAACTGCAAACATAAAAAACCGAAAAATGCAAAAAAAGTGAAAAAAAACAAAAAATATTTAGATTTTTTGCAAAAAATCCTGTTCAAGCCGCTCTCGCACCAACACAACATTATATAAGTACCTGCCCCAATTGCAAAACAAATCGTGGTTAATTACCACCTTCTTTGGGCTTGTCCGAGCCTTTGGCCTTACCAAGGCGGTCAGCCCAGCGTTTCTTCTGTTCGGCCCACTTCGGCCTGTTCCTGGTGGCCTTTATTTTAGTGATAACTGCCTGCAAGACTGCGTTAGGGTCAGCTCCAGCGGGGGGTTTGCTTAGATAATTGTCAATTGAGCGTACAACAACATCGTTGGGGTCTAAGTCCTCTGCCAGTAAGCGATTTTGTACTAATTTGGCCGCAAGTTCTGCGTTCGGCCATCTCAAATACGCATCCAATAAGTCCGGTAAAATCGCCTCTTTTTCTTTAGTGGTCGGGGCAGCTTCATACAACCTGCCTGAATAGTCTGCCGCTCGTTCATACTGGCCTATTTTATAATAAAGCTCAGCCAACCTCTCTCTAACGTTTTTGAGCATTTTTGATTTGTTTTCGCTGACGGCCTTTCCGTCCGCCATTTCAAGAAAAGCGATTTTCTGCTCATCAGATAACTTGGTTTTGCTACTTTGGGAGGTGAATTTGTCTGTCCAATTGTCCAGGACGCCGACATCGGAGCTATCGAATATTTTGAGCATCGCCTGCCAGGCCAGCTTGCTTTCAGAGTTTGAACCTATTTTTTCCACCAGCCAGGTCAAATCTTCCCTGCCGCCGATTTTACCAGCGAGGTCTATCAGTTTCTCTCTTACCTTGCTACTGGGGTCATTGACAAAATCATTTCTCAATATTTTCAGTGCGTTTGTCTTGTCGATATGGATAAGCCCAGCTACTGCTGCTTCCCGGACGAAATCTGCTTCGTCACGCAAGGCTGCTTCAAACAAAGGTTTAAAAAGCTTAGCTGCCTTGGCCTTGCAGGCGCTGCCCTGTGCGCACAAACCGGCCATTGCACTGAGCAATTCCCCGCGCAGGGCCCCGTTGGGCTTATTTTTTTCCCGGTTATATCTTTCTGCAAGCAAACCAAGATGTCTGTCAACCTCTTCGGGCTCTAATCCGTCCTGCTCAAGCAGTTTTTTCATGACTTCGGCACCGGTTTGTGCCCCTTTCGGCTCCTGCCCAGACAGATACTTTACCGCCCATTCCAAGGTCTGTGTTCTTGTCTCGTTGGGAATCTTGACCGGTGAGTCGGGCAAAAAGGCGTAGTAACACGCTCCACCTAATGCTACGAACAACTCCGTTTTGACTTGGTCGTTCTGTTCGGTTTCGAGCTGGGCCAGCAGGCGCTGAGCTGAATTCAACTCCCCCATCAAAGACAACAGCTTGGCTGTTTTTAGCCGAACGGCTGTGTCTTGATCCGAAATCAAATTGACCAAAATAGGTTCGAGTTTAGGTGGCAGTTTGGAGGTCCCCGGAGCTACTCGCCATTGGCGAACCTTTTCCAACGCCCACAATCTCACAGCCGCTTCCGTATCGCGCAAATACTTGTCTAAGAACTGGCCTCTGGCTGCGTCATCACTGATGCCGTTGTACATCTTATCCAATGCTGAGAGATATCTGTCTTGCCACGACTTCGATTCGCTCTGCATCTCGCGCATCTGCGCTTCCTGGCGAATCAGCCATTCCCGCAGGAATTCGTCTCTACCTTTGCGTTCGAGCTCATAGATGTTTTGCCTGCGCATTTCGGCGTCTGTGCCTACAGGTATGCCCAGAGAATGCAGGGCCTTTTCTGCCTCGGCAGCTACTTGTTTTTCCGGGTCGTCAACCAGCTTTATAAGTCTAATCGTCGCCATCATGTCCGGTCGAAGTTTCAATGCATGTATGGCATTTAATCTTGTTTTGACCGGCTTTGAGCCATCTGTTACTACCTTTTCGAGCGACTCTCCTATTTTCTCATACTCAAAAATCAAGGTTGCCTCCGCAGCCAGCTGGGCCTCGGCAGCAATCTCAGTGGCAAAGATACCGAGCAGAGGCTGGATAAAATCTTCCTTATTTTTTACAGATTCCTTTGACGATCTGGCTTGAATCAATGCCTTGCAGACGGCCATACGTGCGGCGCTGTTTTCTGTCTGCTTTAGTGCATCAAGTAGAAACTTTCTGGCGAGGGGATTTTCACCAAACAACATCACAGTTGCCGCTTTTATGCGTATCTCTTCGCTGGGGCCTTTGAGCAGGGCGTTTCTGTTGATTTCCAATTGCTCGTCAGGCTTGGCCTCTGCGGGCGCTCCATTTGCATTAGCCGGCAAGGCTGGGCTGTTCTGACCAACGCTCCCGATAATTCGGGACTGGCATCCTATCACCAACACCAGCATTACCAGATATAGCCGTTTTGTGCTCATTCGGATGACCTTGAAGAACCTGCTGGGTTCCCGCTTTGCGGTGTCCCTACCCGTCAATTCGCCTGCGCTTACGCACGCTTCTAACAGCCGCATTAGAGGTCCGCTTATGGCGGATATCCATTCCGCTATCATAATAATCCCAAAATCCATCCAAGTCAATCCATTTGATTTACAATTTTCGATTTTCAACCCCTGATTTAATCAGGGGCAGCCAGCAGTCGGAAATCGAAAATCATTTCTTTACGGTCTTGGGTGGAATTCTTTGTGAATCTTTCTTAACCTTTCATAGTCAACGTGCGTGTAAATCTGAGTAGTGGCTATGTCCACGTGGCCGAGCATTTCCTGGATGCTTCGCAAGTCAGCTCCACCGGCTAAAAGATGCGTTGCGAAGCAATGCCTCAATGTGTGCACAGTTAAGTTTCTGGGCATACCAGCCCGAACCGCGTATTTTTTGACCAATCTCCAAATCTCAATACGGCTCATAGGCCGACCTGTTCGAGAAAGCAGCAGAGAATCGGCACTGAACGGCCTGACCAATCTGGGTCGCAGATTCGTCAGGTACTCGACTGCGGCTGCGATGGCAACTTTTCCAATTGGGATAACACGTTCTCTATTACCTTTGCCAAGGCAGCGCAGGTAACCGATATTAAGGTTTAAATCCGAGGTCTTCAAGCCCGCTAACTCGCCGGCACGTATTCCGGTGGCATAGAGCAGCTCCAGCATTGCCTTGTCACGAAGGTAAAAAGGCTCGTCAGGACAAGGAGAATTTAAGAGAGTAATAACCTGTTGTTTGCTGCAAACACAGGGCAGTTTCTGCCAGATTTTTGGGCTTTCAAGGATTGTGGTCAAGTCGTCTTCGATAAGGCCGGTAAGCTTGGCGAACCGCAGGAACATTCTTATAGCGACTAAGGAGCGCTTAATCGAGCTGCCTGCTTTGGCAGTGGTAAGTTCACTCCCGCGCGAAGAGGTGTCTTTTGGGTCTTGAGCGAGGGTTCGCAGATAGTTTTGGATAAGGGGCGGCTTTATCTGTTGTAGCTGGCTGATTTTGTTGGATTTGCAGTATTTCAGGAAGCCTTTCAAATCGCGACCATAGGCCAAAACGGTATTGTTGGATAGACCCGCCTCGACAATCAAATAGTCCAGAAACTGCTTGACGCTCCGGCCCAAGGGTAAAGAAGGTAATTCTTGGCTAATAGACTGTATTTGCGTCGAGGGCATTTCTCGTGACTCGTGGCTCGGGACCCCGCCGCTTCGATTTGCGAAGCAAAACGGCGGGTTCACGAATGACGGCTTACTATTTGATACACGCTATCCATTATAATATCATCGGCATTAACACAATTAACCTTTAGCTGCGAAGCTGGAAGCTCAAAACCTGTGAAAAAAACGAACAAAATGCTCTTTTACTTGAATTTGTGCTCTCTTTACGGTAAAATATTAGGTAAGAGGCGCTTTTCTTGGAGGATATTCAGATGAAGAAGCTGGTTGTTGCCTTGACCATAATTTTGACAGGGTTCCCGCCTTACGGGGTCCCAACCACTACCCTCGTAGCCAACCCGATTCCAATGCCCCTGCCGGCAAGTATGCCCTTGGAAGATATGCACGTGGAGATCAAGCCATGCCCCGCCGGACTTGGCGCTGTGTTCACTGGGGAATTCACGTTTACATACATCCCCGAAGATGTCAGCTCAATGATGTTTCCGGTACCGCCTGATGCAAACAACATCCGTGTTTGGCAGAATGATGTCGAGCTGACGTGGACTTGGAGCAGCCAGGAGTATCCGACCATCCTGCCGGAGATGCCCGGGCCGGCCAAAGGCCGGTACGATCCAGTCCAGAGCTTCGCTCTGGCCATGATCCAGTGGCAGGGACCTTTCCCAGCTGATGGTGCTGTCTTTCGCGTTGATTATGACCATAACCTTATCAAACGGCCCCAAGAGTTCGTCTTTTTCTATGCGTTGGGAACGGGCAAGTATTTCCCAACCTACGAGAAGACGACCACAGCTTACTTCGACATTGTGCTTGCCCCCGGGTTCGAGGTGGCAGGGGTCTGGCTGGACGATGTGCCCCACGAATACCAGGTAATTGGTCGACATCTGATGGTGACCGTGCAGTCTGATTTTAGTCCAATCACCAATGACCTTATAGTCTCGCTTGTTCCCGGCTATTTCGACGGCTGCGGCGTGCTCGTACAGGGGGTCGAGTGCGTACTGTTTCAAGCTGACGCGGGCGGGTTGTACGTGCTGGACAACCTGGAGCACTTCGAGGTTGGCGAGCGTGTTCGGGTTCGTGGAGTATTGGATCCTTATTGTTTCACGATCTGTATGCAAGGCAACGGGTGCATTGAGTGCGATACCATCTGGCCGTATCTCCGATGCGACTTAGACGCCGACGGCGATGTGGACACCGCTGATTTTGTGATATTCACCTCACATTGGCTCGAGACCGGCTGTGGCGAGCCAGACTGGTGTGGTGGCGCCGACCTGAGCCGCGACGGCGTTGTGGACACAAACGATCTTAAGCAGTTCCTCGGCAATTGCCTAAAATGCGAGGTAGATGAAGCTGATAAACCGGCATTAGGCAAGCACTACGTCGCGTTTGAGAATCTCGTTGAGCCGAACGCTCCGGGTTACACCCTTCCGCTTGACCTGACAGATGTAGAGAACTACGCCGCTATGGACTCCCGGTTCGGCCTAAACAGCGTTGCGCCGCTGCTTGAACAAAACGGTTTTGCCATCATCGAACACGACTTCCATGTGCCTGATTCCAATGGCGATGATATCGTCAAACCCTACGAGTACCTGGGTAGGGTGGATGTGCCCTTGTTTGTGACAGCCGATACGCTACTACATCTTTATCACATCCAGTTTGATGAAACGTTGAAGGAAGTGGAGGAGCGTGAGTTTTACGGAGACATCCACGGCTTGACCGCGGCGCTGCTGGATGATGCACTGGCCGCTTATGAAAAATATACGGGCGACCTGCAGGAGGCGGCCAAGCGCAATGTGGCCTATCTTGCTGTGGCGCAAAAGCTCATCGACCCGAATGCTCAGATTCCTGCACTTGTAACCGAGCTGGTCACCAACGAGCTGGCCAAGATAGATGCTCATGCCGGGTTCGCTCCGAGCGACATCTTTATCTACCAGGAAGACTACTCACAGTATGTGCCGAGGGGTCATTACACCCGAAGCCAAGAGCTCAGACGCTATTTCAGGACGTTAATGTGGTATGGGCGGATGGCCTTCCTTCTAAAAGGCGCCGAGCTTTGGGGGCCGATGGGCGAGGCCCTTATCAGTGCCTACGACGCGAAGATTCAGACTACGCAGGCGGTGCTGCTGGCAAGGTCAATCGAGAAAGTCCAGGTGGGCCAACGCAGCGGACGCCGGATTTGGGACCGGCTGTACGCTGTTACATCATTTTATGTAGGTCTGGCCGACGATCTTACGCCCTATGAGTATCTCGGCGCAGTGGATAAGGTTTTTGGCAGCAGCTTCGTACCGGCCGACCTGGAGGATGAGAACAATTTGTTCGCGCTGAAGGTCGAGCTGGCCCTGCTGCGGTCGCCGAAGATATTCGGCGGCACGGGCGACGTGTTTGTGACGCCGCCGGTCACGCCAGAGTCGCTCGATGAGGTGCTCGACAAGACCAAAGGCATGCGGTTTATGGGCCAGCGGTTCATCCCGGACTCGTATATGTTCCAGCATCTGGTATTTCCCGAAGTGCTGGACTATACCGGTGATGGGAATCCTATACCGTTCACGTACGGCGACACACCAATAGGCCCACAACGCTGTTACCCACGCGGGCTGGACGTCATGGCCATTTTAGGCTCAACTCAGGCCAAGACCATCCTTGTTGAACAGGGCGATACGGATTACACTGATTACGACTTGCGATTCAATGAGCTCAAGGCCGAGTTCGACGCCTTTGACCTCTCCGACTGGAACCGCAATCTCTACTGGAGCTGGCTGTATTCGCTCCGGGCCCTGGTCGATAAATTTCCCGAAGGATACCCGAACTTTATGCGGAGCGAGGCCTGGGAGAAAAAGGAGCTCAACGCAGCTCTGGCATCGTGGACGCAGCTCAGGCACGACACCATCCTCTACGCAAAACAGAGCTACACACCGCGCCCGACAGCCGCCCCGACTGTTATCCCCGGCTATGTCGAGCCTGTGCCCGAATTCTATGGCCGGCTTCTGGCGCTGACCCGCATGACCAGAGAGGGCTTGAGCGATTTCGATGCGCTGTCGGCCCAGGCAACAGCGCGGCTTGTGAACCTTGAGAACATACTGAGCAGATTGATTGAAATCGCCAATAAAGAACTGACGAATCAGCAGCTTTCAGGCGAGGACTACTGGTATATCAAGGGATTTGCCGAGAGGCTCGAAGGTGCTATCATCGGCGTTGAGGAAAAAGGCATCAAGACGACGCTCGTAGCCGACGTTCATACGCACGGTCTTGAAGGCAAGGTCGTCGAGGAAGGCGTGGGGTATGTGGACTTGATCATCATAGTCTGTCCGCGTCCTGACGGCTCGGTCTTCCTCGCGGCGGGCCCTGTACTGTCGTACTATGAGTTCAAGCATCCAATGGATGATAGACTTACTGACGAGGCCTGGCGTGAGCTGCTTGATTCACCCGACAGACCCGACAGGCCCAAATGGTTCCAACCGCTTATGCGCACTGAAGACTCAAGGGGTCTGGAGTTAGGGCAGGGATATGGACGACACTAAACTGACCCGCCGTGAATTGCTGCAATATGCTGCTCCAGCAGCGTTGGCGCTGACAGGTTTACCTTGCCTGACAGCGGGAGCTGATTCAAAACTCAAAAACTTACCTCCAGTCCGGACTATCACTCGCGGCCCGAAATTCCACTGGTTCGGCTATTACGACAAACTACAATTTGACCCTTCCTGCCGTTATGTGCTCGGTATGGAGGTTGACTTCGAGCATCGCAGCCCCAAACCCGACGACGTTATCAAAATCGGGATGGTGGATTTGAAAGATAATGACCGCTGGATAGAATTAGGTCAATCACGCTCATGGTGCTGGCAGCAGGGTTGCATGCTGCAGTGGCTGCCCGGTTCGAAAAGTGACATTATCTGGAACGACAGGCAGGGCGACCGGTTCGTCTGCCACATACTTGACGTCTTGGCCCACAAAAAACGGACGCTGCCGTATCCGATCTACACCATCAGCCCGGATGGCCGAACCGCAGTGGCGCCGGACTTTCGCCGTGTTCAGGACATGCGGCCAGGCTATGGTTACCCAGGTCTGCCCGACCCATATACCGATAAGCCGGCACCGAAGGACTCAGGTATTTTCCGAATCGACATTGAGACTGGCAGGCGGGATTTGATAATCTCCATCGCGGACGTCGCAAAGATTCCCAGTCCCCACATAAACACCACCGGCGCAAAACATTATTTTAATCATCTGCTATTCAATCCTAACGGCTCTCGATTTATATTTCTGCACCGCCGTCTCGGGCCGGGCCTGGAAGGCAAAGGCACGCGAATGCTCACCGCTAAACCTGACGGCTCGGACATTCGCGTCGTGGACGGCTACGGACGGACCTCACACTTTATCTGGCGCGACGAGCGTCATATCCTCGCCTGGGCCTGGCACCCTTCACACGGAAACGCCTTTTATCTCTATGAAGACGGCACGGACAAGGTCGAAGTGGTCGGCAAAGACGTTATGACGCAAAACGGACATTGTACATACCTGCCGGGCAATAAATGGATTCTCAATGACAGCTACCCGCACAAAGAGCGAAAACAAAATGTTTATCTCTACAACGCAGCGACCGGCAAAAAAGTTCCGCTTGGCTACTTCTATTCGCCGCCGCAATATAAAGGCGAATGGCGCTGCGATACGCATCCGCGTTTTAGCCCCGACGGCCAGAGTGTAGTCATCGATTCGCCGCATGGAGGTAACGGCCGACAAATGTACCTAATTGACATAGGTGCAATTGTTGGCTGAGCTCATTTTTGGTTGTATTTTCTGTGCAGACCTGTCCCCGCTAAAAAAAGTCTCTAACGGCCTTGAGTTAAAGGCTAACCACGTATATAATCAGCCGAAGTTTATGAAAAATTCAAAATTGATAGATTTGCTTCTAACAGGCAGAATAAATGGGTGCGAAATGAGCAAAGTCAAACTATTATTGTTGATGGTCTGTGCGGCACTATTGTTTTTGGCAGGCTGTGCAGAAACACAGCGCTATGAAGCGGCCGAGCAAATCTGCACGGAAGATATCGATAAAGTGCAGGCGATGCAGATAGCCGAAGACGTGCTGGCTAAAATGCGCTTTACTATCGAAAAGGCGGATGCTGAAAGCGGCCTCATAAGAACCAGACCATTGCCGGGGGCGCAATTCTTCGAATTCTGGCGCAGCGATAATGTCGGGGCCTTCAACTGTGCTGAAGCAAACCTGCACAGTATCAGAAGAATTGCAGAATTGAACATAAAGCAGCAGGATGAAGGATTGTCTATCGGCTGCGATGTGAAAGTATACAGGCTATCTCTGCCTGAGCGCCAGGTCAGCAGCAGCGCACGGGCATACGAGATGTTTTCAGAAAGCAGTTTATTACTGCAGAGAATAAGACTTAACCCTGAGCAAAAAGCTGGTATGGCCTGGGTCAATTTGGGCAGGGATAGGCGGCTTGAAGCTGAAATTTTGAAAAGGATTTCTTCGATGCTCGATAAAGTTAAATTCTAAACCCTAAATACTAAATCCTAAACAAATTCTAATGACCTAATATTCCAAATCCCAAACAACGGCGTTTTGAACATTAGGATTTTGAGATTTGAGATTGTTTAGAGTTTAGAGATTAGAATTTAGGATTTATTCTTTTTTGGGAGTAACGAGATTATGAGAGTACTGGTTTGCGGCGGAGCAGGATACATCGGCAGTAATATGACAGCGATGCTTAACACCGAGGGGTATGAGCCGGTGGTTTTTGACAATCTCAGCACAGGCCATAGGTCGGCTGTCAGGCACACCGAATTCGTCGAAGGTGATTTAGCCGATTACGAATTGCTTGTCAAGACGCTCAAGAAATACAAAATCGAAGCGATAATGCACTTTGCCGCCTTTATTGAAGTTGGCGAATCGGTTCAGGAGCCGCTTAAATACTACCGCAACAATCTTTCCGGCACGGAGAATCTATTGAGTGCGGCCGAAGCAGTCGGCGTAGAAAAGTTTGTCTTCAGCAGCACTGCGGCAGTATACGGCATGCCTAAACAAGTGCCGGTTACCGAGGACTCACCGGCCGAGCCAATCAACCCTTATGGCCAAACGAAATGGGCGGCTGAAAGGATGTGTCACTACCAAAGTCAGGCGGGAAAACTGCGGTATGCGTCGCTAAGATATTTCAACGCCTGCGGTGCAGGAAACAACGCGGCCCTTGGTGAAGACCATCGGCCTGAATCACATTTGATTCCGCTGACCATCCGGACGGCAATGGGAAAACGCAATGAAGTCAAAATCTACGGGACCGATTACGAGACGCCGGACGGAACCTGCATCCGCGACTACATCCACATCGACGATTTGTGCAGGGCACATCTGCTGGCATTGGACAAATTGGACCAGCGCTGCGAGCTGGTTTATAACTTAGGTACCGAAAAGGGTTATTCGGTTAAGGAAGTAATAGAAACGGTTAAGAAAGTTTCTGGTAAAAATTTTAGCGTTGTAGCCGCGGACCGTCGGCCGGGTGATGCGCCCATATTAACTTGTGACGCCACCAAGGCCAGGAATGAACTGGGCTGGAAGGCCGAAAAGCCCGAGCTGGAAGAAATGGTTTCCACCGCCTGGCAATGGCATAACGAACACCCCGACGGCTACCCGGATTAACTAAAAAAATGTAGTGAGCTAAAGTGAGCTAAAGTTGCCCAGTTGTAGAAGCTTGTTTGTCGGTGTCGAAGCTGGTATCGGACTGGAAGCTCGACGTTGGATGCTCGAGGAAAAGCGACCCAGCAACGCTGGGTTCCGATTGAAACCCGCCGTTGGCGGGTCAAGCTTCTATGACAAGCATCGATACGAGCATCGACAACCTTAAACGATGGCCATGAACATTTTAGGCACTTAAGGCACTCCAAA
>JAUXAL010000023.1 GCA_030619925.1 Phycisphaerae bacterium
TGCAGATGGAAAGCACCTTCACTGCGGTCCTTTGGGATTTTGTACACTTCTGGGACATCTGTGAGGGGACGAATTATCCTAAACTCGCCTGGCAAGTGCCATTCTTGGGGGATTTTGGCTGTCCGGATGGTGTGGATTGGGCCGACCTTAGCGTATTGTGCGGAGAGTGGCTTTTTGAGCTAATACCAGCCGATGCTTGGCCGGATGGTGGTGATGGAATTGTGAACTTCCTGGACTGGGCTATTTTTGCGGATGGCTGGCAGATTACTCATGACATATTCGATTTAGCAGAATTTGCAGACCAATGGCTGAAGACGGGAAGCAATTATTTAATTGCTGACATTGCCCCCGATGGTGGTGATGGCATAGTTAATATGCTCGACTTCGCCGCCCTCGCCAACAACTGGCTGGCAGGCGTTAGCAATTGACTATTTACTATTAACCAGTGGGGGTGAGATTGCTTCGTCCGCCTTCAGCGGCCTCGCAATGACGACCTGCGCTTCACGAGATACGCATAGCGGGCTTGTCGCCTTTAACTTTCCCGGTCCGGCCTCGTTTTTCTTATCGGCTTTTGCTGGACAAATCGGCTGATATTGCGAATCGCCTGGCGGAGGCGCTGCTCGTTTTCGACAAGGGCTATGCGCATATAATCCTCGCCGTTTTCGCCAAAGGCCCTGCCCGGAGCGATTGCGACCTCCGCATACTCCATCAGGTCCATTGCATAGTCAATGCTGCCCTTGCCTTTTGAATGTTCCTGCGGCACTTTTGCCCATACGAACATTGAGGCGCGCGGCTTTTCCACCTCCCAGCCGAGCCTTCCAAGACCCTCGCAAACCACATCACGTCGCGACTGGTACCTCTGGTTTTGAGCGATAATATCGGCGTCACAGCTTCGCAATGCAATAATGCCGGCTATCTGTATCGCCTGGAACATGCCGTAATCGTAATAGCCCTTTATCGTAGCAAGATAATCTATCATATCTTTGTTACCTGCCACAAAGCCCATGCGAAAACCCGCCATATTATAGGGCTTGCTCATCGTAATAAACTCGACGCCGATGTCCTTCGCTCCTTTGACCGAAAGGAAACTCGGCGCTTTATAGCCGTCAAAACAGGTCTCGCCATAAGCAAAGTCGTGAATGACCGCTATGCCGAACCTCTTTGCTAATTCGACCACCGGCTCGAAGAATCCTTCATCGACGGTCATCGCGGTCGGATTGTGCGGGTAATTGAGAATCAGCAATTTGGGCTTTGGATACATATTTTCAATTACCATCGCGACGTTATTTATAAATTTTTCGTCGTTGCCCAAAGGAACAGATACAACATTTGCACCGGCCAATGCCACTGCGTAATTATGTATCGGAAAAGCAGGGTTGGGAACAACCGCAGTATCGCCCGGCCCCATCATCGCCAGGCACAAATGGCTAAAACCTTCCTTTGAGCCGATACAGGCCAGCACCTCCGTCTCCGGGTCGAGCTGCACATTCCATTTGCGCTCATATTTTTTCGCTATTTCCTTGCGCAAATTCTTAATACCTTTCGATGCACTATATCGGTGGTTGCGCGGGTCCTGGGCCGCTTCGCACAGCTTGTCAACTACAATTTGCGGAGCCGGGTCGGACGGATTACCCATCCCCAAATCGATGATGTCTATGCCCGCCTGGCGTTTGGACATTTTCAGCGCATTCAATCGTCCAAACAGATAGGGCGGCAAACGCTTTATTCTCTGTGCCGGCTCAATCCGCCTGTCAGACGCCCGCCGAAGGCGGGCATGATCCGACCCGGCGTTGCCGGGCTTTAATTCAGTCATAATCTTATCCCGAATATTATATATACAATCGGACAGTCTATACCGAACGGATAAATTTTCAAAGCGATTTTATCCGCCTTGGGCGACGATTCTCGCCCCACAACTCCCGGCAGTGGTGCTCTCGACATTTGGATTATTTGGCCTGCCTTTCCGGACTGCGAATGTGGGTTTACATTCATTCTTTCTAAAATTGGCTTTGATTGGCTTTGTTTTTCCTTACTCTCCGCTGCCATCTATCTTCATAATCCTTTATTACAAGTGAGTTTGCATTTATTTAGGCCTTAAGCGAATTGGCTTTGATTGGCTTTGTTTGGGTTTGAATTGGGTTTGTTTTTTTGGACTCCACATGCGCAAAATTTTCCATAAGCCTTTTTTTTACAGGACTTTAAGTTAATTCGGACGTCTTGGAAATTGGGTTTGTTTTGCATAAAAAGTAGTCAAAACTTCGTAGGTTTTTCCGCTGATTTCTGCCTAATGGGCCAATAAAGTCGTGTTTGACGGCTTTTTGTGAGATGATGACCATCAGGAGGACCCCCGGATTGATGATTGACTATTTGCTATTTTCTATGAACAATGAACCATGAACTATGAACTATGAACCATCCATAGTTAATTGTATATTATACCATAAAACAGATTAGAAATCAAGTGAAATCTGCATTCTCAATTCCATTCAAAATTCTCACACTTTTCGCTCCATAATTGGACATTCGCTATTCGATATTCACGGAGTTCGATGCTGGATTCTGGATGCTCGATGCTTGATACTCGATTCTGGATACTCGATGATTGATTTCGATATTTTGTTTTCATTGTTCGATAACAATCAATCGCGGGGAAAATGCTTATACGTAAAGCGCGTACGCCAGTATTTTTCTACCGAAAAGTAAGGCCTGGGTACTTATACGCGCTTTACGTATGTGACATTATAAAAAACTCCAAGTTTAAGTACTAAAAATTCATGAGCAGCCGAACTGACTTGCGACTTCCAACGTCAGATTTCAGACATCGGACAACCGACATCAGACTTTTGTATATCGAAGGATTCGATATTTTGTATTTATTGTTCGATAACAATCAATCGCGGGAAAAATGCTTATACGTAAAGCGCGTACGCGCTTTACGTATGTGACATTTTAAAAAAAACTCCAAGTTTAAGTACTAAAAACTCATGAACGGCCGAGCTGACTTCCGACTTCCAACGTCAGATTTCAGACATCGAACATCTGACAGCTCGCAATTGACCTAATCTTTACTTAACGCCGAGTCTCCGCGTGTGGTATACTACATATCAGCGATATTGGGAAAAGCCGTTGATTGCCCTTTTATACAAAAATGGGGACGGAGGATAAAAAAATGAAGGAGGTAGGGAATTCACGAATCCTGCGGACAATCCCTTTACTGATTGCGGTTTGCTTTGCTCAGCTTTGAACGTGTTTTCAGTTTGTTTACTTATAGTTTGGCAGAAACAGTTTCTGGATTCGCCCCAACATCCATCTCCAGCGAATTTGCCAGGCAGTAATCTCTAATAGCAGCCAGCATAACTTTCCCATACTGCTTGCATTTTTTCTCCCCTACACCTTTAATTTCGAGAAAGTTTTCAGCAGTCGAAGGTCTTCGCCTGGCCATATCCCGCAGCGCCGCATCACCAAAGACTATGTAGGCCGGAACTCCCTTTTTACTTGCAATAGTTGCACGTAATTTTCGCAAGGCTTCAAACAAGTTTTCATCAACACCAGCCCACGAATCTATAATGACTCTGGACACTTTAGCCGCTTTCTGTGCCGGCTTTAGTAACCGAGGTGTCTCGTTTCCTTTCAAAACTTGCCATCCCTTTTCGGTTACATTCAGGACGTTGTACTCCCCGACTTTCTCAATATAGTCTTGTCCTTCGAGCTGTTCTATCCAGTCGTGCACAGTGTGTTTTTCATAGCTGCTCAGCAAACCGTATGTGCTTAGCGCATCATGCTCGTTTTCCAGTATGCGTTTCTCACGCGAGCCAGTTAGTACCGAAGCTGTATAGCCGCCGCCGAATCGCTGCTCAAGGCGAAGAACGCATGACAGGATTTTCTGGGCGGTTTGTAAGGCATCGTCTATGCAGTCCAGCTCGCCGAGGCACATATCGCAGGCGGAACAGTTATTCTTGTCAAGCTCCTGGCTAAAGTACCGAAGAATCGCCTTGTGTCTACATACGCCGCCGGTACAATAGTTATACATTCGGTTGAGCTTGAACATAGCGATTTTATGAGCTTCCGGCTCCATATCCCTCATCAGGCTTTTCCATATTCCGTAATCACCGCCCGAATAGAACAGGCAGCATTCGGCTTCAAGGCTGTCACGACCTGCCCGTCCGGTTTCCTGTTGGTAGTGCTCAAGCGACTTGGGCATGCCGGTGTGAATAAGATAACGCACATTGGACTTGTCTATCCCCATCCCGAATGCAATGGTTGCCACAATCGTCTCGACCTTTTCAGTAATAAATGAGTCCTGGTTTTTCTTCCGCTCTTCGTCTGTCATGCCCGCGTGGTACGGCGCTACATTGTAGCTTTTGGCGGCCAATCGAGCACACATAGCATCGACATCTTTGCGGCGAATGCAGTAGATGATGCCGGATTCATCCTTGTGCCGGTCCAGCACAGCACAGACTTGTTTCATTATGTTCACGCGGCGCCGCACTTTATAGACAAGATTCGGCCTGTCAAACAAACCTATCAGCATCTTAGGATTTTTCAGATGCAGTTGCTCGCAAATATCGTTACGAACCTGCTCAGTGGCCGTTGCTGTATAGGCACCAATCGCAACATCACCGAAGACTTCCTTTAACAGTCCTAATTGACGGTACTCAGGACGAAAGTTATGTCCCCACATACTTACACAATGCGCTTCATCAATGGCAATAAAAGATACCCCTGTTTCTCTGAGCAATTCAACAAAGCTGTCCGAGACAATTCGTTCAGGGGACAGGTAAAGAAGTTTAAGCTTACTATTGTGAACCGCAGAAAAAACAGCCCGCTGCTCGTGGGGCAAAAGAGAGCTGTCAATACGCGCCGCCGGAACTCCACATTCTTTCAAGGCGTCAACCTGGTCCTTCATCAAGGAAATCAACGGCGAGACAACCACGGTAAGCCCCTGCATAGTCACTGCCGGCGCCTGATAACAAAGCGATTTTCCTCCTCCCGTCGGCAGAACCACTACCGAATCACGCCCACGACTGACACATTCCATAGCTTGTTTCTGCAGCGGCAGAAAATCATTGTACCCCCAATACTTAACCAACACTTCTTGAATATGCTCCATCACGACTATATATTACAAATTCAGCCCGCACGAATCCAGATATTCATTCTTTCCACTATCTTGAAATATACCTAAATAGCATCGAAGCCTGGAATATTATTTGTAATCCAACAGGCCCTGTGTAACCGCTCAATCCCGTAGAATAGGGCTTGCTCCACCATCAATTTCTACGGCTAATCTCTATGGTTTCGGAGGCAATTCCAACGGCGGAAACGTCACGTTTTTGGCCTTTTTTATCCAGGCAGGGTCTCCATATACCCCCGCCTTGCTGTAATCGAACGGCTTAAACCCGGCAAGCTTTAAGCCAAACCTCGCAAGTATCGTTGGAGCAACATCTGCGCGTTCGCCGCGACGCGCAACCTTGGGGTCGTTGGTACCTAAAAAGACATAGGGGGCGTCCTTATGGCTCGGCTGACCCTTGACGGTGTTGTCATTGTGGAGGGCTAGCCCGCCGCACGTCTGGCGGGCCAGCTTGGCGAACTGCCGTTCGGCCTTAGCGGGTTTCTTCCCGGTCACGGCCATCGAACAAGTCATTTAGAACGGGGGCCGGCTTCTTTTTCGTTCTCTTCTTAAGCGGCGAGGTCCACAAATATATCTTGTGTCTGTCGTAGTCCTCAGTGGAAGTGAGCTTAACGACCTTGTCCGGCTTGACTCCTTTCATTCGGAAGTCGTGGGAGACAATCCGCGAGCCAGGCTTGAGCTTGTCCAACTGCGGGATTAACTTTACGTTCAGCTCCGGAAGCAGGTAGAGAGTAATTACGTTCGCCTCGCTGAGGTCGAGGGTGAAGATGTCCTTCTGCTCAATTCTAACCATGTGTCCAACATTGCTCTTTTCCACGTTTTCCAGCGACTCTTTCACGCGCTCCGGGTCTATGTCATAACCTATCGCTTTGCAGCCGTACCTCTTGGCCGCCGTTACTACGATCCGGCCGTCTCCGCAGCCCAGGTCGTAGACCAAATCGTCCTTTTTGACTTTCACTAACTCCAGCATTCTGTCCACCACGTCCTGGGGCGTAGGGACAAAGATGACATCTGGTTCGCGGGATTCCTTAACTTCGTTCTTCACCTGCCGGCGGTTTTTCGAGGGGCCAATCTTCGCCGGCGGGCGATAGTCCGGTTTGGTCAGCGAGATGCCGTCCAGCGACGGTTCGAGCTTGCTCAGAGGCAGGCCGAACGCCTCCAGGACCGTCGGGGCCACATCCTGACGCCGGCCGTTGCGGTTGACCTTCTTGTCGTTAGTGGCCAGAAAAACGTGGGGCGCGAAGCTGTGCCCCTTTTCGCCCTCGTTGAACCCGTGATCAGCAGTGATGTAGTACAGTGTCTTCTCGGCCAGCCCCAACTGTTTGACCTTCTCCATGATTTTGCCGGTCCAGAGGTCGTTCGAGATTAGGGCGTCGTTATACTCCTTCGAGTTCTCGCCATGCTTATGGCCTTTGGAATCCACTTCTGCGAAATGTACAAAGAAGAAGAACGGCCGGTCCTTGTACTTCTCGAGCAGTTCGATGGCGCGGCTGCCGACTTTTTTGTCCAGCGACAGACCGTTTTCGTACACGTCCATATTGGCCTTGGTGATATAAAAAGGCTGGCCCGGGACTACGCGATATTTCACACCGTCTTCAACGACAATTGTGCCCCGGGGCTGGTTCTTCGTCGTTCCTGCCTTGCGGACTTTGGTCTTTTTAGGCGCAGCGGCACCGACGTTGCCATGCTTGCCAATCACGGCAACCGTGACAAATCTGCGACGGCCAAAATGCCTCTCCAGCCGGTCGAAGACCGACAGGCCCTTCGGAATCGGCTGATATCGCTTGTTGCTATAGACTCCGGTTACCTCAGGGTAATAGCCGGTGAGTATCTGGGACCATCCAGCCTTGGTGTCGGTGGTACCTTCGATGTCAATCTCGACGTAAGAGCCCCGGTCAATCAGCTTTTGCAAATTGGGCAGTTCGCTGCGCATGAGACATTCGTTGACATGGTTTCGCTGCGCCCCGTCCCATCCAAACAGTATGATGTTTTGCGGCCTGTCCACAGCGGCGACTGTTGGCGGGGCAACGGCCACCAAACACAGAATTGCCAACACAAAAACAATTCTCTTTAACATTTTTTCCCTTTCATTTCTGTTATAACACGTTTCTCAAAACACATAACTCTATACATAGTAATGAGTCAGGCCGATTACTTATTGCCTGCCGCTCCACCGCAGTTATTATATAAATACGCGCTGCATACCGCCAGCGAAAAATACCTTTTGGCCAGATTTTTGAGAGATGATTCCGGCTGCAAGCTCTGTACCGTTTTGCGTATTGCGTGACGTGGGGGCGGGGCTTGCGTTTGACAGAAACGGATGTTTCAGTTATCTTTTAAGCCGCCATTGGAAAATAGCATTGGTAGCTGTCTATCGTAATGAGTTTTGCGTTGGTGTGTTCATAAGTGCGAAGAAAGGAGAATTGCCATGCCGGCAAACGTGGCACATATGCTCATCGCCCACAAGGCGCTTCAAACGCTGAAAAGAAAAGGAATTGAAGAATTCGCGGAATTCGCTGAAATGCTCGATGATACTTCCAAGAGCAAAAACTACAAGGCGTACGTAAATCTCGGCAGCCTGGGGCCGGACCTGTTCTACTATGCCGATATTGGGCGGTCGGTCACGGACTTTCTTATCGATAGATTCATGCAGGCTAAGGCAATGACACCGTGGTCGTATCATCTGCACTCTTATAAGCCGAATGAATTTCCCTTGAAGCTGATTGAGATTGTTTTCAGCGATGTGGTCAGAAAGAAGGGAAAGATAGAACCTTATGATGATGATATTAGAAAACTTGCCTACATTGCCGGACACCTGACACACATAGCCGCCGACCAGGTCATCCACCCTATAGTGAATCGTATTGCCGGCCCTTACTATCGCACGGGGGAAAACCGCATAAAACACCGCGAGTGCGAGGTTTTTCAGGACTACTTTCTCTACGAGGAGGTCTATCGTCTGGAGGAAAAAAGCGGCCCCGAATACGAGTTTTCAAAACAGGCCTTTCACGACTGGATTGACTGTGTCAGGAGTGTGCCAAATATCAAGGAGCAGTTTTGGTATCTTTTGCGGAAAGGATTATTCTTAAAGCGGAACTTCTGGAGCTTGATGCGTTACATCATAGGTTACATTAGGGTCGCCACCTTTAAGAATACTGAGGAGTGGTTTCGTTACTTTCTGCAGCGTGGTTTCGTGGAAACCTACGGGTCGTTCCCACTGGAGGACGAAATCAAAGACTCCGTCGATTATCTGCGACTGACGCTATGGATATGCCAGAGAACCGGACCCTATAAGAAGGCGGCAGAAGAGTATCATAATAATAAGGACAGCTCCGGAATGTATCAGCAGTACATAAAAGATGTGAATTATGTCAAATACTATCGACTGGCGGTGGAATTGGCGGTGATTTATCTTATTGCGTTGTACGAGGTCTATTTTGTGCTTAAACAGGGAAAAGATTTCACGGACCGGCACAAAAAACGTTTTCTGAGCATCGTCAGCGATGCTGACCTATCCTGCCCGCTGAAACGGGAAATATCTGATAAGGCACTTGCCGCACTGAGAAACGAGAAAAGTATGGGGGCCGCTATCAAGATACATTCCTCTGAGCTCTTGAAGAAAACAGAGTTTCTCACCACGAATCGCATCTTTACAAGCAGTAGTGACAGAGATATTGTAAAAGCATAGCAGGAACATTGATACAATAGGCACTGGAAAGACGCAAGGTTGTAAGATATAATTCAGCGATGGATTTATCTATTGTTATACCGGCATTTGAGGAGAGTAAAAAGATCGCCCGGGATGTTGAAGCGGCGGCGGCGTTTTTGGGGGGTAATCATTTTACAGGCCAAATCATAGTCGTTGATGACGGCAGCAAAGACAACACTGCCGAAGCTGCGAGAAGTGTTGAAATTCCCCCGGATATAAAACTGAAGGTCATTCGCTACCAGCGGCATCGCGGCAAAGGCTACGCTGTCCGCAGAGGCATGAAGGACACGGGCGGCCAATACGTGATGTTTGCCGACAGCGGCTGCTGTGTACCATACGAAGACACTCTGCGCGGGCTGGAGTTGTTGAAAAGCGGGGCGTGTGATATAGCGCACGGCTCGAGAAAAATGCGAGGATGCCATATTGAAAAGGCCCAGAGTTTGTATCGGCGAATCTGCTCGAGGGCTTTCCACTGGTTCGTGATTCACGATATGAAAATCCCCGCTGAATTCACCGATACACAGTGTGGATTTAAGATATACAAAGGCGATGTCGCACGGCAGTTGTACGGCCAGTGCATTACCGATGGATTTGCATTCGATATAGAAATCATAATGCGGGCCCAAAAGTGCGGTTACCGGATAAAAGAATTTCCCATCGATTGGACGTGCGACCGTGACAGCCGCTTATCGCCGACTCGCAGCTCATGGCGTGTTCTGTTTGAACTTATGACTATCAGGCGGGTTATGGCAAAAAATAAAAGCCTTCGCCCCTGACACCGGCACATAACAGCCGGGGGGAGTGCATCCGGGCAATTCGCTGCCGGCCGGGCGTCGTGAGTCTATTATGAAGATTCAGCGTCGGCCAAATGTTACTTTTGCTGTTCCTTGTGCCTTATATATGCGGGGGGCACAGATGGTGTATCCATCGGAGGAAACTGAAAGTGAAAACAAATAGGTTCTTTTGCTTGATTTTGGCTTTAATGCTCCTTGCCGTCGGGTGCAGGAAGAAACCAACTGCAGGCACAACACCACTGCACGAGGCTGCTTGGGCTGGCGACACCCTGCGGGTCCGGTGGCTTATCTTAATCGGTGCCGATGTCAATGCAAAGGACGCTTATGGCTGGACGCCGCTGTACGGGCCAACCTTCAGAGGCTACCAAGAACTGGCTGAACTGCTTGTGGCCAAAGGCACTGACGTCAATGCAAGAGGCGGTTGGCGCAATGGCACGCTATTGCACGAGGCGGTTCGCCTGAGAAATAAGGATATGCTTCTACTGCTAATAGCCCTCGGCGCTGATGTCAACGCAAAGAACGAGAACGGTCAAACGCCAGCAGTTCTTGCCGCGAAAGCAGGCCGTAAAGAGATCACCGAGCTTCTTATTGCAAAAGGTACTGAAGTTACTATTCACTTGGCTTCATACCTCGGAGATTTGGAACAAGTCACAAGCCTTATTGACAGCGGCGCCGATGTTAACGTACAAGATGGTATTGGATGTACGCCCCTGCACGCTGCAGCTCAAAGAGGCCACAGAGATATTGTGGAACTTCTTATCGCCTGTGGCGCCGAAGTTAACGCAAAAGATAAAGCCGGCGAGACAGCACTCCACAAAGCGGCCCGTCGGGGCCATAAGGACGTTGCCGAACTTCTTATAGCCAATGGTGCTAATATTAATATAAAGGACAAACACGGAGACACGCCGCTACGTAATGCTTTTCTGCGTAACCACAATGATGTAGTTGTATTCCTGATTGCAAAAGGAGCAGATGTCAATACAAAGAACTCATACGACAATACGCCACTGCATTATGCTGCCGAAGATGGCGACAAGGATGTGGTTGAACTTCTAATTGCCAAAGGTGCTGAGGTCAACGCGAAGGAAGGTTTGAGTGGTGAAACGCCGTTGCACGGGGCCGTTAGAGGCGGACACAAGGACGTAGTGGAACTTCTTATCGATAACGGCGCTGACGTCAATGCAAAGAACAGGTATGGTGTTGCTCCGCTGCGTTCTGCAGTTTACCGCCACAACGATGTAACGGAACTACTTATCGCAAAAGGTGCCAATGTTATTGACGACCCGATATTACTACACATTGTAGCGTCTCATGGACACAGAGATTTAACGGAACTGTTGATTCTCAAGGGCGCTGACGTCAACGCAAAGGATGCGCGCAGCTGGACTCCTCTGCACACTGCAGTTGCGGTGGGTAATAGTAATATGGCGGAAGTGCTTATTGGCAAAGGTGCCGACATCAATGCACGGACCAAGTCCGGCTGGACACCGCTGCACTACGCGGCTCGAGAGGGCTATATGAATGTGGCAGAACTGCTTTTGGCCAACGGTACCGACGTCAATGCAAAGACGCCGTCCGGCTGGGCGCCGCTGCACTACGCGGCCCGCCGCGGACACACCAATGTTGTTAAACTGCTTCTGGCAAAAGACGCCAATGCCGACGCCAAGGACAAAGATGGCCTGACGGCGCTGGACTATGCACGTGCAGCAAACCACGCGGACGTTGTCGAGTTACTGAGTGGCGCCAATGTCAACACAGAGAACCGACAGGACGACAACTCCTCTAATATTCGCCCGTGAAGCAATCGGTAATTGGTTATTCACCATTCACCATTTACCATTCACCAGATTGGTATTATTTCCAGGGGCCGAAGCGTAAAATTTTATCTTTCTGCGGGTCTTTGCCCCCATCTTCCAATATGATCATGGCCAGTACGTCCGGGTGGCGCAAACAATATTTCTCGACTTCATCCGGGGTCATAACCATAAAGGCGGTGGAAAGGGCGTCGGCGGTTGCGGCGTCAGGGGCACAGGCCCAGGCGGCGCGTTTGCCCTTGACCGGCCAGCCCGTGCGGGGGTCAATAATATGCCGGCCCTTCTGCAGACCTGAGCCGCTCACGGCCCGATGCTGCAAATAAGGGCGGGCCAAAATCTGTTTGCGATTGCCGGGGTCACTTAACGTGACAGGCCAGCCCCTTGTTCCGGCTGGAGCGTCGAGGGCCAACACGGAACTGTAGCCGCCGGAAATCAGAGCGGTTTCAACACTCCACTCGTGCAGCAATTCAGCCATCCGGTCAACGGCGTAGCCCTTGCCGATGCCTCCGAGATCAATTTGCACCGGAGCAGCTAACAGCTCAACAGTATGCTCAACTTCGTCCAACTTTAGAAGGCCCGTGCCGGTGCGTTGGCGAGCGAGATTCAGCTCCTCCTGCGAGGGCGTGCGCGGGCTTGCGTCTTCGTTACGCCAGCAGTCCAGCAGAGAGCCGATAGTAATATCGAAAGCTCCGTTGGTCTCGGCATAAATCCGGGCGCTGAGCTGGAGGCATTCGAACGCGACCAAACCAATCAGCAAAGGCTGATTGGCAGGCAGGTTGTTTATACGAGAGATGTCGCTGTTTTCGATGAATCGGCTGAGGTCGGCTTCGAGCCGGTCAACCTCAGCGAAAGCGGCGGCAGCGGCCTGCCGGGCATAGCGGTCGTCCTCGTGCACGACGATGACCTCAAAGGTGGTCGCCATCGCCTCATGGGAAAAACGCTTCATCCCGGCAATTGAATGACAATCGCTCTGAACATAGCGGGTTTCCGGCTGGGGCTCCGTCATTTTTCACCTGCTGTCTGCGATTGAACCGACTGTGTTTGTTGTTGCTGGTAAAGGTCCCACAGGTCCTTTCTCACCAGGCCGAGCAATTTGACTTTCGGACGCAGCCACACATAATACGGCTCATCAAACAAAAACAAGTACATCTGACGCTCTTGGAGAGGAGTCAAGGCATAGAGCTTATTGGTCAGCGCCTCCTGGACCTTATCCGAAGCGATGATGAGTGGCGCAGAAGGTACGTCATCAGCTACCTTGTTCCACCATTGGACCTTTGAAAAAGAGCGCAAATACCAGGGAAGAGGCCAATAGTCATCTTCGGGACAAATGACCTGAATCTGCATCTGCTTACCATCTTCGTGGACCCGGGCTATATCTTCGACGCGCTGGGCTATCGTAAAGACCTCTGGAGTCGGATGAGCGTAAACGTATGGATTGCGACTGTCTGCGCAGAACTTGTAACTACTCAGATACCCCTGCCAGGCCAAATGAACAGAAGCATTGAACAAAAGGAAAATAACAATCAAGCGGGGCCAAACGTTTGGCACCAGCTTTACTAACACTACCGCACCGACACCGGCCAGCAGAATCATGCCGTGCAGAAATCCTAACATACACCACGGAGTTTTGTATGGGACTGCCGAATACACTACGGTCAGGACGAGCGTGTAAAAGGCAATGAACCGAAGCAAATGAACATTGGCAGAAGACAGGCCTTTTTTTGTCATCACAGCTATGAAACCAACCACGGCCAAGAGGACAATGAGGGCTTCGGTCCAAATCGGGCCGTCGCCGTATCTGGAATACATGAGCATTTTGAGGTAGTAATACCAGGGATGAATATGCAGCGTATTATTGCCGGCACGGTCGAAATAAGCTCCATAAGCTCGAAAGGAATCGAAAATTCCTCCGGGGTTGGCGAGAAATGACGAATAGAACAGGGCAGAGACAATTATAGCGGCTGCAAGGCCTGCAATAAGATGTGAACGTTTTATTGCCTTGGCGGCACTTGCGAGAGAACCTTTCGGGCGCCACATCAAGAGCATGAGCAGCAGGGCCAAAAACATCGAGCCAAAAGTGATGATGCACGTTTCCTTGGTTGCGTGCATAAGGGCCAGGAATATCCCCGTCAATATAGCCCATAGGAGGTTTTTGTTCTGAGTGTAGCGATAGGCACAAGTAATTGCACCAAAAGTGAAACAGACCAGGAGCATTTCCTGAATGTAATAACGGCTGTAGAAAACCATAGCCGGCGAGATAGCGGTCAATATAGCGGCATAAATCGCAGCGCTCGGCGTCAGGCCGTCAGCCGCCGGCAGAAGCAGCAGCACCAACAGTACACCAAAAAAAACGGGCACGATGCGCAGGATGAGCTCGGTTACCTGCGTCAGTTTCGTGGCCGAAGCCAGCCGGGCGGGGATTAAAGTCAGGTAGTTGAGCGTCGGGCCGTGGTATTCATCGGGGTCATAGGTATAGGCACCTTCCTCAAGCAGCTGGCCGAACTTAATGGCGTGAACGGCCTCGTCGCCGTGCATAGGGCGCTGCCCAAGCCGCGGCAGGCGCAATATAAGCGCAACAATTATCGCGGCCAAAATGAGGACACAACATTTTTTGGCCATCTTATTCTACCGGCTTGCCGTACACTTCCACCTCAATATAGTGGTTTAAATCGTTGCCGGTATTGCCGTTGCTATGGAGGCGGACATAGCGGGCCCGAACGCCCTTGGCGTCGATAAGTTTGCCCTCGTTGGTTTCGGTATAGTGCATGTCTTTGCCGAGGCCAAACCCGGCAGAGTTATCAATGTCATTGTTGAACAGGGTCGTGACATTCGTAATAAAATCAGGGTCATCGGCCACCTGCACCACCACATCAAAATAAACCCGGGCCTGCTTATGGTAATGCCACGTTACAATGGCGTAAATCTCATGCATAGCTTCGAGGTCGATAGTAACGTGCTGCAGAAACGGGCCTAACTCAACATAGCTGCCGTCGGCAGCTTCCTTATCACCGTCGGTTATCATTTCAATCTCGCCGATGATAGGTTCTTCATCGCTGCTGGAGACCAGTTTTTCGAAGGCGACATTTTTTGTTCCAGCCGGGGCCAGGAACGGCGGACGCAGCTTGCCCAGCGGCTTTTCGAGGTTAGGCACCCGGGTATCCTGCGGCGTGCCGACGAACATCGGCTTGGGCAGCTCGATTTCTATCCGCACCAATTCGGCAGGGGGAGCACTTTCAGTTGTAGTCGTACCACTTGCACCAGACGGCGTACAGGGACTCTCGGGAGGCGCCTCCGGCGTGGATTTCTTGCAGGCCGGAACAAGGCACAAAGAGAACACAAACAGCACCAGGACGCAAATCTTCACAATCGAACTAAAACCTTTCTTCATCATTTCTTTTTGACCTCAAAAATTCCAAAATTCCACGTAACCGACGAAACTGTTAATTTCAGCAGACTATCACATACCAGGCTCAACACAAATTGATATGCTATCCTATTTGCAAGAGATTGTCAAGCGGCGCGAAAGTTATTTTTTTTCTTCACTCGGCACTGAGGTTCCGCGGCCAGATAAGAAAAGCCGAAAAAGCCCAAGACTTTGCTGTTGAAATGGCCATCCCCAAGCTTGGACTCCGCTTTGCTGGAGTCCTGCGCTTGAGGCTGCCAGCGTTTAGTTTTGAGTTTTTAGTTTTGCACTTTTGGGTGGCAGCCTCAAAGCCGCTCGTCTCGGCGCTCGTCGGGGCGGAGCCCGCCGCAGCCCGGAAGGCCACGCCGTAGCCAAGGAAGGCTTTGGGGATGGTTTTTCCCTGGCTAAACACATACGCCCCCGAATCCCTGCTCTAATTACGGACTCAGTGAGATAAAGCAAATTAGCTATCAATCGCTTTTTTCTTCGCCCTGGGCCTCTTGAGGTTTCTCCTCAGCGGGGGCCGCTTCAGCCGGAGCCGCAACCATCGCAACGACCGGCGGTTCGAGACCGGCCTTGGCGAGGATAACGTACAGCACAAAGCCAATCACAAAAGCGATAACCGGCGCCGGCGTGATGAAGCTAAACTTCTCCCCGCCGACCATTGGCAGTATTGCCACGACAAATCCCACGGCCCAGGCGATGTAGCCCGCCCAGTTAATTCCTTTGCGGGGTCCGGCCCATTTGCGACCGCTCAGCAGATAGTCGGCGGCCATTGAGCCGCATATCGGGCCGAAGGAAGCGCCGATAATCGAGAAGACCCCAATTAGGTTGAGGGCCTTGCCAGTGATGGCCAGGATAACGGCCATGATGGCTCCTATCGAGACCAGGACGGCTTTATTTGCCTTGGGAAACATCGTCCCGATGCTGTTTCCGGCGATAAATGAGCAGAAACACGCCGGGGCGAAGCTCGCTACAGCAAATAGGACGAACATAATCTTGGACAGGAAGTGTGTTTTGATAACGGCGTCGAAGGTGAAACTCTCCAAGCCCGGATTGGCGCCGTGGGCGCCTGCGATGGCGATGAGTGGCAGGCCGCCGGCAACCAGGATTGCCAGGGCGATACCCACAAGACCACCATATTGGACATCTTTTTCATTGCGATTGCCCATCCCAAAGTCTACGCCCGCTGCACCGGCTGTTGCGAAGAAGCCGACAACGATTGCAATTATCGTCAGAAAGCCAACAAGAGGCTTGGCGCCCTCGGCGACTTGGAAGTCACCTGCACTGCCGACATTCGCCAGGAAGACGATGAGAATCATTACAAGTGGAACGATCGGCAGATAAGTGGATACCTTTCCGACATATTGAATCCCCTTAAGGGCGACAAACACCGCCAGCACTGCCCAGATGATCGCCACGATTGAGAAACCGGCGCTACCATGGAACACACCTTCCGCATCCAGGGCCGATGGCTTACCGACCGCCTGAAGGATGAAGTTCGTTGATACAGCGATGTTCACGGCCAGCCAGCCGAACTGCAGCAGGCCCATCAGCAGGCCGGGCATCAAAAAGCCGCCCTGTGTGCCGTAGGTTGAGGAACCCACCACGTAGAGGGGGTATCCGGTCTTGACACCGAACAACCCGGGTACCAGATAAAAGAGGAAGTGACAGATAAGGGCTGCAATTACAAGCCCCAGCAGGCTCAAGCCCAGCCCCGCCTGAGAGAGGGTACCGTTGGCAATCTCCATATAGAAGACCACCCAGAGGAAGATGCCCGCGTACGCCGGTGCCGTGCTCTTGTACCAGGGCGCCCGGTTCGAAGCCGGATTCGGCTTGGCCATGCTCAGATAATTCGGCAGTATTCCATTACTCATAATCTGTTCTCCTAACTAAAAACCCTAATTAAATTCCACCCGGCACCCTGCCAGGTATCTACCCAGTATAACATTCCCACTCAAAATGTGAAACAACTCAAAAATTAGTCTGTTTGCGGGATTTGGATTCTTTTGCCATCGTTCATCGCCGACTCGTGGGCACATATCCCTGCCATTGTCCAATTCGCGGCGGTTTTTGCATCAACTGCGGATTCTCTGTTTTCGACAATCGCACGAATAAACTCATGAGTCAGATGTGGATGAGAGCCGCCGTGTCCGCTGCCTTGGATAAAAGAAGTGTGCTCGTGCTCTTCATCATAGACGCCGTGCCCCGTGAATGGAGCTATCTCTTTCGGCAGCAGGCGGCCGTAATCGGGGACCTCTATTCTCTTGGCATCTTCATAGCCGGAATAAATCACCGGTCCCTCATCGGCAATCTGCTCCCATTCAAATGAAAGCTTTGTGCCGTATACGTCGAAACTTTCTCTATACTGTCGAATCGTATTAAAGAGCGACCTGGTCACCTCACAGGCAAGGTCTGAATCGGCGAGTTTTATAATAGCGGTTTCAATTGCAAAAGGTGAATTGTAGAGTTTGATATAATCTTTTTGAATTCGGCCCGAGCCGTGACAGACAACAGACTCGGCCCTTCTTTTCGCAAGGCAGAGCAACGGACTGACGGCATGGGTTGCGTAGTGCATAGGGGGGAAACCATACCAGTAGTCCGGCCAACCCGGCAATCCCATATTCTGCTGATGTGAACCCCTTAAGAACTGAATCTCGCCCAGCTTGCCTGATTCAACAAGCTCCTTTGCGTAGAGAAACTCCCGGCTATATACGGCCGTCTCCATCATCATATATACCTTGCCGGACTTTTTCCTTGCCTTTGCAATTTCAAGACAATCCTTTGTGGTAGTAGCCATCGGGACAGTGCAGGCGGTATGTTTGCCTGCGTTCAAAGAGGCAACTGTCATCCAGGCATGGTCGGCTATGGGCGAAACGACATGGATAGCATCCAGCTCGTCGATAGTTAAGAGGTCCTCAAATTTGGTAAACCGCCTTTTTATCCCAAACTGGTCGCCTATTTCGTTGAGGTGGTCTTCGGTTCTCTGGCAAATAGCGTAACACTCGGCATCGGCGTGTCTTTGATAAATAGGGATGAACTCAGCCCCGAACCCGAGCCCTACCACAGCTACTCTTACCTTCTCCATCGGCTTTTTCTCCTTTCCGGCCTGCGTGGGTTCCAGTCCTGCGCTAAAGCACAAAACGGGCTACTCAACAAACACGCAGAAGTAGCTCACCTGGCCATTATTCCTGCATTTTAGTTCGGATCACCAGGTAAGTATGCACAATCACAACCAATGCGAACACCAAAGCGGTGTAACGATGCGTACTTAAAAGTAATTCCTGCCAATGCGTTCCGAAAAGCGGAAACATACTCAAAATGATCGATAAGATTAAAGGTAAAGCCAAAAAGATAATCAGCCAAAATGTTATTTTTTGCCCGAGGCCGGAGCTTTCACACTGTGCTTGTTCGCCGGCGCTTTTGACCAAAGTAACCCGCTGGACAGTGCGCTGAAACCATGGCCAATCGCTATAAGCGAAGCGGCAGCGGCGCGCCCACATTACTGCTAAGATCGCTAAGCAAATTGCGAAAATCGGTGCGAAAGTGGCATGCACCATCACCAAATAGCCCGAGATGTGTTCACCTAAAATAATCGTAGGATAAAAGCCCGTAACCGCCAATATTACAAAGCAAAGCATCGCCAGCAGATATACGACTTTCCTCAAAACGCCCACAGGGCTTAGCTTCTGTTCGATGAAAAGCAGCGTGAACAGATGCACCAGCTTTCTCAGGGGATGCCGCCAGCATTCTTTGCAGGGAGAAATTACACAATTCAAAACCATGCACCCAAAGGTAACCGCAAATGCTACTATCGAAATCGTTTGAAACATATTATCTATACACTCTCAACAGAAAGAACTAATCCCGCTCTGTCAAAGCTTTCGCAACGCAGGCCAACAGCTTTAGCGCATATAACAATAAAACCCCGGCCAACACTGCACACGAGCCAAGACAAATAAACTTCATAAAGGGACGGAACACAAATGAAAAAGCGAACGCCCAGGCGTAGGATGGGCTGATGCCCTGAAATTCAATCATTTTTTTAGCTTCCCGGGCCGCAACAATAGGAGAGTCAACGGTAACATCACCGAAGAAGAAAGGCGCATCTGTAGCATGGCAGTCCGTGCAGTATCGAACGCCCAGCGACTGGGCTGCCGGCCTGACGTTATGGCCAATGGGCCACAAATAGGGCTTAGCCGACTGGTGTTCTTCTTCACAAAGTTTAGCCGAATCATCAAGGCTATAGAGTTTGCCGCCGCTGATGTAAACGGGTTCGCCTTTGATTGATTTCTGTGATGACAGTAAAGTCAAAACTTCAGTAATATGTTCGGCAGTTAAGGCCGGCCAATTGCCAGAAAGTGGAAGCTTTTCCTTAGCAATGACTTTACCGGCGGTTTGCCTGACAATCTCAAGGGCGATTGGCGTAACGTCCTGGCCTTTCAGACTGCCCCAGAAGGCGGGCCAGAGCAGTTTATGAGGCGTAATTTTACCGTTGGGTTGTTTGGCAAAGACGGGAGAGATAATGTGCGGAAGCACGTCATGAGATTTATTGACATTAAGCGTGCCCAGCCGATGGGCCCGCGAAGTTTTAGTCAGATGAGTCTTTTGGCTGGGCCAGGGACCCGAGTGGCAGGCAGTACAGGTAAGCTTCTCAAAGTGCACCGGAGGAATACCCGGATGTTCCGGCACAGGTGCACCGAGGCGTCCGGCCACCGGTGACGATGAATATTTGTCGCCGAGATGACAACCCTCGCACGATGAGGTGGCCACTAACGGATTTCTTAAGACCGTATCTTCACTTTCATAACCACGGATAATCTTATGGTCGATGCCGTTACGGTGGCAATCAACACAGGTCAACCCCGCCTTCAGGTGCACATCCTCATCTGACGACCACTTTTCTGCATGTTTCTTATCCAGATACAGATTGGAATGGCAAAAGTAGCACCGATGGGCAGGTACTTCTCTTAGAATATCAAAGAAGACCTGGTTTTCACGGTCAAATGCATCTTCGCGATAAGAAATAGTCGGTGGAATTTTATCTCGAACCGGCTCGGGCATAAAAGGGTCGTAGGTTTCGGGCATATCGGTGGCCGAACCGCTGACGGAAGCAAATTCACAGGCGCCGGCCGCAGCCCAGCGAAAGTTCTCTCGGGCTATCTGGACAGCGTATCCTCCCATTCCACCCTGGTTTTGGCCAGGGTGAGCATTATGGCAGCTAAGACAATTGATTTCCAGCTTGCCGGAGATGAACTGGCGCATAATCTCGTCGGGGTCTTCGGTTTCAAGCTCTCCGGCGCCGCCGCCAGGGGTATGTCGGCCGAAGAGCTTGGTAAATGCCCGAGGTGTCAGGCCGAGTTGCTCAGGCTTGAAAGTCCCCGGCCAACGACGATATGAAAGGGGAATCTGGGTGCCGGTCCGAGCATCTGCAAGTATCCATGGTTGCCCCGGCCGGCCCGGAGCAACATTCGGGTCGGTGGCGTTAAAGTGCCAGCCTTTGCCGATTATACCATAGCTATGACATTCGCCGCAGGTCCAGCGAGTCGAAAAAGGTAGAAGAAGCTCGTCGTCGGGGGTAATTTTTTCACCTTTTTCACCGTTGTCATTTTCATAAAACAGAGGGATAAGATGTGTCGGATGTGCCCTGCTGCCGTCACTTTCGTCGCCCAGTTTTTTCTGGTCGGCATTAGCCCCCACTGCTTCGTTTGCGAAGCAAACGGTGGCGGCAGAGAAGCACAAGAGCAGCAAACACAAAAAGCCTGTTAATATCAATCCTTTTTTCAATGTATGGTCAATCCCTTTCTCAATTCAAAGTGACTAAAGTGAGCTAAAGTGCCTAAAGTTGCCCAGTTGTAGAAGCTTGTTTGTCGGTGTCGAAGCTGGTATCGGACTGGAAGCTCGACGTTGGATGCTCGAGGAAAAGCGAGTTTCAAGCTTCTATGACAAGCATCGATACGAGCATCAACAACCTTAAACGAAAACTGCACTTTAGGCACTCCAAACTTTAGGCACTTTCTAATTTCCTTTTTGAACAAGATTTTTTATACTTCAAAGTCTCCCTGCTTGAACTCTAACTTCCTGCCGGTTGCCACTGCTTCGTTGACTCTCAATACGGTGACAGCGGTTTCGTATCCGATTTGGGCGGGGCAATTGAGCTTGGCCTTGCCGCGAACTGCATCGAAGAAGTTCTCAAGGTGCGGCTGATGGTACGGCTTATTATCCATTGTAACAGGTACGTCATAACTGGGCGGCTTGGGTGACTCACGCACATCCAGTACGGCGTCGGTAGCAGGTTTCTCTTCTTCCTTCTCTATAGGTATCTTCAAGTAGCCCATTTTGACCCATTTTTCCCAATTCTCTGCCGGAACCCAAGGTTCGCGATAGACAGTGCCTCGCCCCGCAGCTTCCGAGACTACCAGCGTCCCTTGGTCGCCCATAAAGGTCTCAAAATATCCGTTGCTGCTGTTGGTGGTTATTGTCTGATAAAATGCCCTGACTATTCCCTGCTTGGTTTCATACTCATAAATGGCCATAACATTGTCATACCAGTCGTGGCCCTTCCAGTAGTCAATGCCACCACTGGCTATGACCGATTTGGGATTGGCGTCGAGGAACCAGCTATAGATATCAATCTGGTGCGAGCCAAGGTCAACAATGGGGCCGCCTCCTAATCCCTTGTACCACCGCCAGTTTCTAAACTGCGACATCGATTTGAAACCGTACTTTTGCAGTGTAGGCTGGTCAATTACGGCATTTTTCGGGAAACCTAAATCCTCGCACGCCGCCTTGCTGCGGTTCCACTGGCCGTTGATGGTAGTAATCCGGCCCAATAGCTTTGCCCCGTTGATGAGCTTCTCGTAACAGTGAATGTAGCGGGGGTTGCTGCGACGCTGATGGCCAATCTGCAGGAGCTTGCCGGTTTCCTTTGCGGCCTTGAGCATCTTTTTAGCGCCTTCGAGTGTGTTGGACATCTCCTTTTCGCAATAGACGTCCAACCCGGCTTTGAGACAGGCAACAGCGTGCTCGGCGTGCCAAAAATCAGGCGTGGCAATTATGACGGCGTCAAGGTCTTTTTCCTTATCGAGCATTTCCTGGTAGTCCACATAAGTATTATGCTCGTGGCGATAGGCTTTGAGTGTGCGTGAGACGCGTCTTTGATTGTAAGCCGTCCAGATGTCGCAGAGCGCTTTAAACCGAATGCCGGGTATCTTGAGGCAGGCATTCATCAACTCATACCCCTGAGCTCCGGCGCCGAGCAAGGCTATGTTAATATCATCTGGTTTTCTGCCGCTCGTCTGCCCAAGAACCGTCGGTGAGGTTCCCGCAAAGCGGGGTCCCGAAAACGCCAAGCCTGCTCCAACCGCTGCGGTAGAACGCAGGAAATTACGTCTGTCTATCTTTTCTTTAGTTCTTTGATTATTCATTGTGCTTCTATTAACTCCATAAATTTAACAAACTAATTATCAACTCTACTGCCGCGTAGCATAACAGCGCGGCATATTACCGTCAAGCACAAATTTTAGCGGATAGCGTAGAGCGTACAGCGGTCAGGATTCTAAACGCTACCCGCTATACGCTAACGGTTACTCGACCAAAGGTTTTCTTATGATATTGCGATACGCCACGGGGCCGTGGTTGCCCTGGAACATCAGCGGGCCGGTTGGTGCTTCCTTGCCGGTGAGACTACCGCCGGTCAGCCCTTCCATTACGAGATTCTCGTGGAGCACCTCGCCGTTGAGCTCGACCTTGATGAATTCGGCGTTGCGAATCTTTCTGCCGCTTGCGTCGAACTTGGGAGCAATGAACTCAATGACGTACTTTTGCCACTCGCCGGGTCTCTTGCAGGCATTGATGCGAGGCGGACTGGCGCCGTAAATCGCACCCATGTCACCACCGCCCATCTTTACCCTTTCCCAGCTGTCCAGCACCTGTATTTCGTATGCACCCATAAGATAGATACCGGAATTGGAACCTTTAGGTACCATCACTTCCAGCTCGACGCGGCAGTCGCCGAACTTCGCCTTGGAATATATATCGATACTGTCGCGGTTTCGGGCGGCGAGATTTATCATTTCACCTTCGCCGTCTTTTGCCACCAGCAGTTTCGGGTTCTCAGACGACATTTTGGCGGTGCCAACGGCCCATTTGCTCTTTCCCCTGCTGCCCTTGACCGCCCAGTCATCGAGGTCTTTGCCGTTGAACAGCACGACGGCATCGCCGTATTCGGATTTTAGCTCTCTGATGCGGATGTCCTTGAACTCAACGAGCATCGGCGGGCCCGCGTGAAGCTGCAGCGCCAGGAGCCCTTGCCGCGCGGCGCCCTTGCGGTCCTCGGGGTCGTCAGGGTCGGTCACGCGGTCGTTGTCCACCAGCTGCATCGTGGGATAGCCGTTGAGATAATGCAGCAGGTGGTTACCCTGAGCGATGATTCTGTACTCGTTCCAGTCCTTTTCCTTGTAGTAGCCGGCCCTTATAAGCTCGTCTTTATCGGCGACCCTGCCAACGATGTGCTTTTCGCCTTGCTCGTCGATGACCATCATGTCGCCAACATAGACCAGCCGTCCCCGGCCTCTCTCGTGGTAGAGGAATCCGACCATACTCGGGTCGTTCACAACCTCGGCCTGATAGCCGGAGATACGCCACTTGTCGAACTCCTTACTGCGATACTGCACACCGGAGTTACCGTTGCGAATGCGGAACTTCAGCCGCAGCTCGAAGTCTCGCGGCTGGCCGCCACGCCAGATGAGGAACGTGTTGCCGCGGGCAGGTTTCTTAACGGTGGTTTGGCCCCGAATGGCACCATCCTTGACCGACCACAGGCGCGGGTCGCCGTCCCAGCCGGTCAGGTCTTCGCCGTTAAATATCCACCGCCAATCGGTCTGGCCTAATTCGGCTGCTGTCCGCTCGAAGTACGAAACCGATTCAGCGATTTCGGGCATGGAGTTCAGCCAATTGTGTTCATACTCGATGGAGAAGACGCCCTTGAAGTTCTGACGGTCAAGCTCGGCCAGCACGGCTTTGATATCGCCCAGGCCTGTGCCCCATATGACATCGTGTGCCTTACGATTGCCGAACTCGTTGAGGTCCTTGATGTGCAGACTGATAATACGACCTTCGAGCTTCTTGAGTGCCTCAACCGGGTTTATACCAGAGCGCATCCAGTGGCCGGTATCGGCACAAGCGCCGATTCGCCTGCTGCGTCCACGGCAGACCTTGAGCACGGTATCAGGGTCCCAATAAGGCGACGGCTCGGGATGATTGTGGATGGCCACGTTAATCTTGTATTCTTCGCACAATCTTTCTATAAGGTCAAACGCATCGGCCGGCGGCTCCGAGACAATCGTCTCAATCCCCATCTCGCGGGCAAAATTAAAGACCTTTCGACATTCCGCCTCGTTGTTTGGCAGTTTCACCACGCCGTAGTTCGTAAGCTTGACGCCCGCTTCTCGAAGCTTTTGCAACATTTGCTTCTTTGCCTGTGAGGACATGTTGTGATCGGTCTTGATATCAGGTTGTTCCCTGCTGAAACGATGACCCGGATAGACCTCGATGTAACGCAGGCCGAGCGCCCTGGTCTTGTCCACCGCCTCGCAAAACGTAAAGCGATTGAAACTGTACGCCTGCATGCCCAGCCTCCAGTTTTCCTTGCCATCAGCCGCATCCCCGCCCAGCGCTGGGCGGGGCAAAATACACAAAACAGAGAACAGAAAACAGAGGACAGAGAATCGAGAATCGAGCATCGAGCATCGAGTATCGAGACATCTGACCTCTGACTTCTGACTTCTGACTTCTGATTTTACCTCTTTGTTCATTTCCTTTTCTCCTGTTAATTGGTAATTGGTGATTGGTAACTGGTAACTATTTAACCATTTAACCAGTTACCATTTACTCATTACAGGGACCATCCCTGACGATAATCGCGTCGCAGATATTCATTTGCCTCGGGCATATTGGTAAATTTTAAGTTCGGGCCGTCCCAGTACAACTTCGTGCGGGTCAGTTTCTCCTTTAGTTCCGGGCGCAGAGCAACGTTACCCAGCAGCACTACTTCAGCCAGCAGGCCGGCATGGTCGACGAAATTAGAACCTGCCTGCCGGCCGCCCTTGCAGGCTTCTATCCACTCTATGAAGTGCCCGGGCGACCTGGGGAGCATTTGGGGCGGCCTGCCGTATTCTTTTCGCTTCGATTCCGGTATCAGGGTGTATTCGAGCATTTTTCCTTTATCGCCGATAAATAGTAAGCCGTTTGTGCCGAATTGCTGGCCATCTTCGAGTTCATCCGGCCGGCGAGGCCTCAATCCGCCGTCGTACCACGTTAGTTTAACTGCTGGAAAGCCCTCACGTTCGGGGAACTGATAACGAACGATGGAGGCCACAGGATATGTCTCGTTGTTCACCCGCGTCAAGGCCGCTTCGACGCTGGTCGGGTGGCCCAGGTTCAGGGCCCGGAAGACCGGATCGATACGATGACAACCGATATCTCCTAACGCCCCCGTTCCGAAATCCCACCAGCCGCGCCACTTAAACGGCACATAACAAGGATGATATGGGCGCTGCGGTGCCGGACCAAGCCACAGGTCCCAGTCGAGCGTATCGGGCACCGGCGGCGTATCCGTGGGCCGCTCCACCCCCTGCGGCCAATATACTGAGTTGAGCCCCCTTAGAGGCCTGTCTGTCCAAACGTGAACCTCGCGCACCGGACCAATAGCGCCGTCCCAGATATACTCACACATCAAGCGGGTTTCCTCAGATGCCTGTCCCTGGTTTCCCATTTGGGTGGCGACCTTGTGCTCGCGGGCCGCGTTGGCGACCATACGCGCCTCATAGACCGAGTGCGTCAGGGGCTTTTCACAATAGACATGCTTGCCCCTCTTAATAGCCGCCATTGATGCGACGGCGTGGATATGGTCCGGTGCGGCCACTGTCACCGCGTCGATGTTTTTTTCCTCTTTGTCCAGCATCTTGCGAAAATCGTGGTATTTCCTGGCCTCGGGGTAGCGCCTGAACGTGCCCGCTGCGTGTCTCCAGTCAACATCGCATAAAGCAACGATGTTTTGACTTTCCAGCTCGCTCAGGACACGTGACCCTCGGCCCCCGATTCCGATACCGGCTATATTGAGCTTCTCACTCGGCGGGATATGACGGGGTCCTCCCAGAACGTGCCTTGGGACAATCGTGAACGCCGCCACCGCCGCAGCAGCGCCCATAAAATCACGCCTGGAAATCTTTCTCTTTCTCATAACTCAACTCCTTTTCTGATAATTGGCAACCTGTAATTGGTTATTGGTAATTTACATTTACCATTCACCAATTACTATTTAACCATCACAGGGTCCATCCCGCGCGATAAAACTTGGTGATGTAGTTGTCCGCCTCCGGCGCATTGGTTGCCCTCATTTTTTCTGCGTCCCACTCAATTCTCTTACCGAGGCGTACGGCCAGGTTACCTACCAGCAGAGCTTCGGTGAATGGTCCGGAGTACCAGAAGCCGGCCTTGGCATCTTGGGGCTTATTGTCCTTGCAGGCCTGGACCCATTCGGCATGGTGTCCGATTGACCTGGGCAGGGTTTGGGGCGGCTTTCCGTAATCCTTCATCTTAGATTCGGGGATTAATCTCGGTACACCAGCGTGGCTGGGACCAAGAAGCTTGCCCTTGTCGCCGACGAACAGAATACCATTGGTGCCAAGCCGGCGCTCTTGTTCAAGCTCCGGCGGACGCTCAGGTAACTGGCCGCCGTCATACCATACGAGCTTCACCGGCGGGCGCTCGCCCTTGGCCGGGAAGTAATATGTAATGATGGACCACCTGGGGAAGGTTTCGTTATTGACCGGGCTCATCTCGGCCTCGGCGGCAATCGGCGCACCGAGGTCCAAGCAGAAAAAGGCAGGGTCGGCGTTGTGCACGGCCATATCCCCAAGCGCCCCACAACCAAAATCAAACCATCCGCGCCAGTTGAACGGACAATACGCCACAAGGTCGCCTTTCTTGCCTGGAAACTTTGCATACGGTCGCCAGGGCGCCGGGCCGAGCCACAGGTCCCAGTCCAACGTTTCAGGCACCGGCCATGAGCCCTCGGGCCGGTCAATACCCTGAGGCCACCATGCCCTGCCAGGCGTGCCGGCCCTATCTGTCCAAACATGCACCTCCCGGACCGTACCGATTGCCCCATCGTGGATGAACTCGTAGGTCAGCCGAAGTCCCTCACCGGCGTGGCCCTGGTTGCCCATCTGCGTAACGACTCCGGTTTTGCGGGCCACCCTTGTCATTTCGCGGGCCTCGTAAATCGTGTGAGCCATCGGCTTCTCGCAATAGATGTGCTTGCGCATCTTCATCGCCATTATCGCAGCCGGGGCGTGTATGTGGTCCGGCGCGCCGATAACCACCGCGTCGATGTTCTTCTTTTCTTTTCTCAGCATCTGGCGAAAATCACGGTAGACCCTGGCACTGGGGAACGCTTTGAAGGTGCCCGCCGCCTTGCTCTGGTCCACATCACACAGCGCTACAATATTTTCACTGCTGACCGCCTTTAGGTCACTAGCCCCACGACCACCGACACCGATACCGGCAATGTTGAGCTTTTCGCTCGGCGGGACATGACCGGGGCCTCCCAGCACATCCCGGGGCACAATCGTAAAGGCTGCAACCGCTGCCGCAGCACCCATAAACTGACGCCGTGAAATCTCTTTGTTCTGTTGTTTGTTCGTTCGTTCTTGCTTTTTCATATACCTTTCCTCTTATTTAGTGGTACGGGCTGTTCGCAAACAGCCCGTACAGCCATCCCCAAGCTCGTCCCAATTCTTTGGGACTCGCTTGAGGCTGCCACCCATCAGAAGTCAGATGTCAGAAATCAGAAGTCAGATTGTCTGTTCTCTGTCTTCTGTTCTCTGTTTTCTGTCTTCTACAAGGACCATCCGTCGCGATAAGGTTCATTGACGTATTTGTTCGCCTCATCATCGTTAGTAACCTTCATGTTTTTACCATCCCACAGCAGCTTTTTGCCTAAACGGCGAATGGCCAGGTTACCCATCACAACGGCTTCGGTCATTGGACCGGAGTAATCAAAGTTTGAACAGGCCGACTCGCCGCTACTACTCTGCGAAGCACGAGCCTTGCAGGCCCTGACCCAATCTTGTTCGTGACCATCCTGGCCGCCCTCTATCCTGGGCAGAGTTTTCGGCGGACGCTCGTATTCCTGCATCAGCTTCTCCGGTATCAGCCGGGGACTGTCACCGTACTCGCCGCACCTCAATACGCCCTTGTCGCCAATAAACAGGACGTTGCTCTTGGCCTGCTCTAACCTTCGGCCCGGTTCCAAGGCATCCGGCCGCGGTGGCTTCAAACCACCATCATACCAGTGTAGTTTAACCGGGGGCATGCCTTTACGGGCAGGAAACTCGTAACGAACGATAGAAGCTGTTGGGAACGATTCGGTACTTAGCCCTCGTTTGCCCCAACCTCCAGGTACCGGACGTACGTGCATTGCAGCGCAGGCTTCGACACTGCTGGGATAGCGCAGTTTCAGCGCCCAGAAGACAGGGTCAAGCACATGGCAGGCCATATCACCTAACGCTCCGCATCCGAAATCCCACCAGCCTCGCCACAGTTTCGGCAAATAAACGGGATGATACGGGCGCCATGGTGCCGGGCCGAGCCACAAATCCCAGTCCAGCGACTCCGGCACGGGTGGCCTGTCCGTTGGCCGGTCAGCGTCCTGCGGCCAAATCGGCCTGTTGGTCCAGGCGTGGACCTCACGCACATCACCGATGGCCCCATCCCAGAGCCATTCGCAAATCAAGCGGACTCCTTCACCGGAGTGGCCCTGGTTGCCCATCTGAGTGGCGACTTTGTACTTGCGGGCCGCCTCGGTCAGCACACGGGCTTCATAGACCGTACGCGTCAGCGGTTTTTGCACATATACGTGTTTGCCCCGCCTCATTGCCGCCATCGTGATTACAGCGTGCGTATGGTCCGGCGTAGCGACAATCACCGCATCGATGTTTTTCTGCTTATCCAACATCTTGCGGAAATCGCTGTATACCCTGGCCTTCGGATATTCTTCGCATACTCCGCCGGCATAAGCGGCATCCACGTCGCACAGCGCGACGATGTTTTCAGTTTTGCATGCTCCTACGTTGCTTTTACCCATACCGCCAACGCCGATGCCGGCTATATTGAGCTTTTCGCTCGGGGGCCTATACCTGCGTCCTCCGAGCACTTGCCGGGGCACAATCGTAAATGCCATTGCTGCCGCCGCGGCGCCGCCCATAAAATCACGCCGAGACACCCGACGAAGGCGGGTCTGATCCTGCTGTTTGTTAGTTTGTTTCCGGTCTTTCATATTCGTATTCCTTAAATAAACAATCGCCATTTAAACTGTCTAAAACCCCGCCGAAGGCGGGCTTAATCGGTTACAATTCAACCAGCCAAATGTTACGGTATTGCACGGCATTGCCGTGGTCCTGCAGATATATGCCGCCCCGCTGGGTTACATCACCGCCCGTGGCTGCCTTAGTCACCTTCGAGACTTTTACATTATCATGTATTTTCACGCCGTTGTGGATTACTGTCATGCGGGCGTCTCTGATTAGCTTGCCGGTACTGTCGAAACGTGGAGCCTGGAACGTAATGTCATAGGTTTGCCATTGCATCGGCGGGGCACACATGTTTACCAGGGGCGGCGCGACCTTGTAGATTCCGCCGCATTCGTTGTCCATGCCTTCAAGGCCGTAGCTGTCGAGCACCTGCACTTCATATCGCCCCTGGAGGTACACGCCGCTGTTGCCGCGTTTCTGGCCGCGCGCATCGGGCATAAACGGCGTGCGAAATTCCAGATGCAGCTTCACATCGGCGAACTCCTTTTTAGTTATAATCGAACCGGTGCGCGGCTCGACTTCCATCGCACCTGCCTTCAGCAGTTTCCACTGGACCGACTCATCACCTGATTTCTTACTTATACGCTTCCACGCATCAAAGTCTTTGCCGTCGAAGAGCACAACTGCACCTGCGGGCGGCTTGGCCCCCAATGTAGGTGACAGCCGAATCTCTCTTTCCACTGCAAAGCTGCCGGTCGTGTCTTCGTCCTCGAAAGTCCCGGTGAACTTCCTACCTTCAATCGCCCCCTGGACCTGGAGCTCGGCATCTTCGTATCTGGCCAGCCCTGCAAAGAGTACCACTGGGCCTTCACGGCGGCCCTGGAGCACCGCCACAGGCTCCTCGCGTGTATCAAACCGGCCATAGAAATTGGCCCTGTATGTGCCTTTACCCAAAGCTATTACCTGCGCTACCAGCGGCCCCGAATCACTTTCGTCATCCAGTTTCCAGCTTCCCTGCCAGTCGCCCATGGCAGGGTCGGCGGCCTCGATGGCACGCCTGGCCTCAAGAGCCGGACCGCTGACCAACAGATCCGCGCAGGAGGATAGGAACAGAGACAGAAACAGCAGTGATATCAAAGCAACAGTCCCGCCGAAGGCAGGCTTGATCCAGTCCAGCCCGACGAAGTCGGGTTTGATCCAGTCCAGGGCTTCGCCCTGGCCGTCGTTAATTAAAGAACTATACTTTCCGTTTTTCATTGTTACCTCCGGAATCATAACTTTTTCTCCTGTATAATGCCTGATTTTGTCGGTTAATTAAACCAGGGACGCCTCCTCTATGGGAAACGGTAACGATTTTGAAACCATTACACGAACTTCAGAGACTTTAGCCACGAATTTTCAATTCATTTCAATTAGTGCTGATTCGCGGTTAACTTTCTTTTTCGTTTACCTTCACCTGTATCTTTAATCGGTCAATCTGATTCATTACTTCCTGCGCCTGTTTACGCAGCGAATCATTCTTCGAAGTTTGGATGATTCTATTGAGCACTGCCTTGGTCTGTTGAGCCCACCGAAGGCGGGTTTGATCCATTCCTGGACTTTCGTAAATGCCCTCGGCAATTTTAACGACTGCAAATTCCGCTTCCCTGAATAAAGTCTCGTCCTGGAGGTAATCTGCGGCCATCAGCAGTGCGTCAAGAGATTTAGTGTTGGCCAGCCCTGAAAGCACCCTTTTCTTTTCTCCCGCGTCCGGTGCCAGGCTCATTGCTGTGCTGTACATTCCAATCGTCTCTTTAACCGGTCGGATACCATCAAACCCGAGAAGTCGGACAGCCCCCCGCAGGGCCAGAATCCGGTGTAGTTTGTTGTCGGAACTCTCGGCTACCTTCAGCAGGTCAGGTGCCGGCTCGGGAGTAGGCCAGTCCGCCAGGGCACGAATAGCAGCGCCCTGGATTTCGGCGTTGCTGCTATTCAGCGCTTCGCGAAGGCAGGGCAAAGCGCCGCTATCACCTATTTTGCCAAGCACGCTCAGCAGAGACGACCGTCTTTCGATATCTTTAACTGAAGGCAACACAGCCAGCACCGCCTCAGCCTGCCGGTTCTTGTCTTCGATTTTATGGGCAACAGCGGCCACTGTCCTCTCGGCTTGGTTGCGGTCGGATGAGCTTTGTACGTTTATCAGAAGATCGACCAACGCCGGCAGATGCTGCGGGCCGGCAATGACTTTTAAGACCTTGAACGATTCGGCTCGGACCCGGCCAACGGCCGGTCTGCTCATACCCAGCGTTGCTGGGCGGTCCGAATCCTTCGCGGTTTTCAATAAAGTGCTCACGCCTGCGGAGATATTGCGCCGGCCTACACTGCTAATCAGTTCGACTTTTGCCTTCGGGTCAGCCTTTGGAATGCCCGCCAAAATGGCTCCATCAACCGTTGGGCCGCGCAGACGATACAAGCTCTCGCGGGCGGTCTTCTGTTCATCACCACTGGTAGCTGCCGCCGTCTGTGCCAATAAGCCAACGGTCGAGGCGTTACCGAGCTGGCCTAATGCCCTCAAGGCTGCAATCCGAACAGACTCGTCTGCGGCCTTCGCAGCGGTGATAACCGCCGGCAAAGCGGCCGCGTCACCGCGGTCGCCCAGGGCCGAGAGTAACTGCACCTGACTGGTAACTGAAAGATTCGGCAGCTCTTTGGCCAAAACCTTTGTTACTTCTGTCCCGGGCATTTCTTTTACCATTGCTATGGCCACGGCCTGCATTTCCTGATCATCGCTCCTGAGGACGTCGAGGACTATCCCGATGGCCTCATCCTGCGGCTGCTCGGAAGCAGCAAAGCAAACAGCATAAGAGCACAACAGCAAAACAGTTAGAGAGTTACAAATGTTGCACTTGGTTCTCATTTTTTACCGTTACCTTTTCGTCGCGCTGATTACGCCCCGCAGTGCAGCGGTACGAATCGGCTTAGGCATGTCCTCTTTCTGAAGTTCCCTGTAGATGGCTAAAGCCTGAGTTTTGTTGCCCTGGGCAGCGAGCTGGTCGGCGCACCTCAAATAAGCATCCAGAACCGACATTCGCAATTTGCCGCTCGTCTCGTCCTTTGCTTTTGCCAGCGCTTTAGTGGCCCCGGAACCGGCGATTCGGCCAAGAGCGGCAGCAGCGGCGGCAGCTATCGTCTGGTCGCGATTGCCAACAAGTCTGCTAAGAGCACGAACCGCTCTTTTGTCACGACGCTGACCCAACGAGTTGATTATACCGACTTTCGCCTTACCCCTTGCTTTTGGTAAGGCCTTGCGCAATGCCTCATTGACAGCTGTACCGGGTATGCGCTCCAGGGCATATCTGGCCATATCAGAGGTTTCGGCGTCGGTCAGCATCTTACCTAAGGCCGGCACGGACCGCCTGGTGCCAATAATGCTCAATTGCCTGCAGACAAACTGCTTGCCGGCCCGCATTGCATGTGAGTCGAGCACCTCCAGCAGGCCTTCCTCAATTCGCCTCAGCTCCGCAGGTGAACCATGTGCCTGGCGCACACGGTCGCTTATCTCGGTGAGCGCCAGACGGCTTTGGCCCCAATCGTACGTCTTAACCTTTTCCAGTAATTCTTCCATCTCTGACCCCTTTCCTGAACTAATCATAGGCTTCGGTTTCATATCAACTTTATAGTCACCAAATGCAAACTGAATACCGTCGAGATAGTGCCGCAGGACCGCCGGGTTCCAGAAGATGTGGTCGTTGTGTCCCAGTGAGCAGTAGAATATGCGTCCTCTACCCCAGCTCTTGACCCAACTGATACCGGTATCGGTATCCGTTGGTTTGAACTCCTTAACGTTACGGGTGGCTTCATCGCTCACATCGAGACTCATCAGAACAAGCTGCTTGTCCCGCGAATACAGTGGCGGGTCTGTTCGATAAATCTCATCATTTATCTTGAATCCTTTACCCTTGAAGGCTTTGGTCAGCGGATGGTCGGGCTCATCAATCTTAATCGCCCAGGTCCCGTTGGCGCGCCAGGGATGACCGGTAAACTTACCGCCCATCATTTCCATCGCTTCCGGCCAGTCGTTAAAATTGTCCGTAGCTGCGTGAATACCCACTATGCCCTTTCCGCGTTTGACAAAGTTCATCAGACTTTTGCACAGCTGGCCGGTACGTTCGGGATTGAACTTAAGGCCGGTGGTATTATTAAAGCAGACCGCGTCAAATTGCTTTAGGTTCTCCGGCTTGAATATGGACATGTCGTTGGTGATTACGGTCTCGAACGCCCCGGTCTTTTTCCCCAAGATTTCGAGGGCTTTATTGCCCACGGGGATAGATTTGTGGAAGAAGCCTTCACACAGCCAGAAAACCAGGAGTTTGCGCGGCCTGGCGGGCCTGACGGTGGGCCTTCTCGGCACCGCCTTTTCTATTTCTCGCACTTCTTCCGGCGTTACTTCCCGCAGCTTCGCCGGCGAGACCGCGGCGACGGGGCTTATCAACAGTGACAGGCACAAGGCGACAAGCAGTGCGATGGGTTCCCGCAAAGCGGGGTCCCTGCTAATTTGTTTTGACCTTCGAATCATTTTGGCTCCTTTCATTCTCGATTCTCGATTCTTGATTCTCGATTCTCGTCGAGTATCTAGTATCCAGTATCGAGTATCGAGTCTACAGGTACCACGGGCTGCGCATCACCGGGGTTAACAGACGGTCGGCCTCATAACTATTAGTGACTCGCTCCGTTCGGGGGTTCCATCTGAGCGTTTGTTCGGTCAGCATGGCGATGTTGGTCAAATGGCAGATAGTTGCCGTTCGATGACCAACCTCAGCAGATGCCATCGGCTCGCCTCGTGACTTGACAGCGTCTAAGAAATTGCGATGATGCCCCGGGCTTCGGCCCAGATGTATTTCATTCGGGCCGATTACTTCCTTGAGCAGGGACTGCGGCCCAGCTTCCAGGCGTCCGCCGTGGATGTGGATGAATATCCAACCGTCGCTGCCCTCGAACTTCAGGCCCCGCGCCCCCTCACTTTTGCCGATCATCCGCACGCCGTTGATATACTTGAATTCAAACTCGTATTCCATAAACGTGTCATACAAGCCTTTCGGAAGCCGCTTGCCTTTTGCAGCTATTTCATAAGGGCCGGTATCATCGGTGTTATTGCCCAACTGGCCCAGGTCGATGATATGGGCACCGCGGTCGGTCATTTCCCCACCGCCATAGCTCAGTATGAACCGCCACCAGAAATGGCAGCGTCTCTGGGTATAGGGCTCATAAGGCGTGTGGCCAAGCCACATATCGTAGTCAAATCCCTCCGGTATCGGCATCTCGGGATGCGGGTAGGCATGTTTTATGACGTCGAGGTGCTGCGGCTCGTCGCAGGGCATGTTGATACGGATGGTATGCAGCTCGCCGATTCGGCCGTTACGCACCAGCTCACACGCAAAACGCACGCTGTCCCTCGACCGCTCTTGACTGCCGGTCTGCAGAACACGCCCGTAGCGCTTCACCGCATCACGTATCGCTTTGCTCTCGGCAACTGTATTGGCCAGCGGCTTTTCGCAGTAAATATCCATACCCGCCTTCGCCGCCGCCACCGATATCAGCGCGTGCCAGTGGTCAGGCGTACAAACCGACACCGCATCAATCTCATCACGGGCCAACAGCTGCCGAAAATCACGATAGCTATCAATACCCTTGTATGTTCCTGATGGTCTCTTCTCGGCGTAAGCCCTTTTGGCCCGCTCAATTGCTGGCTTTAGGCCCGCTGAGGTACTGTCTGGAAATTGATAAAGCATATCATAGTCTCTACTTCCTTCATTGACATCGCAGAGCGCAACAATCTGAACATCCGCCTTATTAAGAAATGCCAGCATATTCTTTGTTCCCTGACCGCCTACCCCGATGCAGCCCATTACAATCCGGCTGCTCGGCGCAACGGAACCTGCCCTGCCCAGCGCCGAAGATGGAATTAAATATGGAAAACCCACAGCGGATATGGACGCGCCGGTTGCCGTTTTTAAGAACTGACGTCTTGATATTATCTTCTTTGTCATTTGCCTTTCTCCTTTTCATCCGCTATAAATGCCATGGGCTGCGCATCGGCCGCGACAGCATTCTGTTGGCCTGCTCATCATTAAGGAAGATTTCCTTTTTCGGGTCCCATTTGAGCTTGCGTTCCGTGAGCATTGCAATTTCACCGAGCAGTGCAACGCTAATGGACCGGTGGCCAACCTCTATGGGCGCAATGGTCTCTCTACGGCTCTTGACGCAGTCTATGAAGTTTTGCCTGTGGTCGTTGCTCTTGTACAGCCTGATTTCATTGGGGCCGATGACCTCATTGAGAACGCTCTCGGGGTCGGCCTCGAGTTTGCCGCGTTTGACATATATCCACCCGTCCCGGCCGTACCACTTCGTCCCTCGGGGGATCTGCTCGTCATTGGCGACGGTCATTACAATGCCATTGGCATACTTGCAGGTGAACTTGTATTCTATAGGGGTGTTATAGACGCCGTCTCTTGGATAGACGCCTCTGCCCTTTATCTCGACCGGGCCGGTACGCTCCAGGTCCAGTGCCCAGTGGGCGATGTCAATATGATGGCCCGCCCAGTCGGTAAGCTGTCCGCCGGAGTAGTCCATAATCCACCGCCAGTCCGAGTGGGGCCCATTGCGGCCGAACCCTATGTAAGGCCGCCAGGGAGCGGGACCCAGCCAGAAGTCCCAGTCCAAGCCCTCGGGAACGGGCTGCACCGGTATCGTGCGTCCGCTCTTGCCGGTCGGCAGGCCGACCTCGACCTTGTGCACTTTGCCGATCCGCCCGTTGCGGACCAACTCACAGGCGCGGTGGAAGTTCGAGCTTGACCGCTGCTGGCTCCCGGTCTGCCAGACCGTGCCGTAACGATGCACTGCGTCAGCCATGGCCCGGCCTTCGCGGATGGTACGAGCCAGCGGTTTTTCGGCATACATATCCTTGCCCGCCCGGGCCGCCATAATAGCGGGGACCGAATGCCAGTGGTCAGGCAGCGCTAACGAGAGCGCATCAATGTCTTGACGCTCAATCACTTCACGGAAATCAAGATAGGCTTTGCAGTGGTTATTCTGATATTTGTCGTCCACGATTTTCCTGGCCTTGTCACGCTTATTCTTATCAACATCACAAACAGCAACGACGCGGACCTCCTTGTTGCTTAGGAAGGCCTCCATATTATTAGTGCCTTTGCCGCCCATCCCGATGCAGGCCATCACGATACGGTTGCTTGGAGCAACGCAAATCGCTTTACCCAACGCTGAGGACGACACAACATACGGAAACACTATTGCGCTTGTGGTAAGGCTGGCAGCACTTTTTAAAAACTGGCGCCGGTTAACTTCTCTTGCCTTCATAATCAAAACTTTTACGTCTCACGGCTAATAGTCAATAGTAAATAATAAATAGTTAACCCGCCATACGCGTGGCGGGTAAATTTCACAGGTGCCACGGGCTGCGCATCGGCCGTGACCGCATGCGGTTGGCCTCATCATCATCTACGAACGTCTCGGCAGCCGGATCCCATTTTACCTTGCGATTCAGCCGGGCTGCGATGTCAGCTATCATACCGAGATAGGAGGCCTTGTGGCCGGCCTCGACCGGAGCTACCGGGTCGCTGCGGGTCCGCACACAGTTAAGGAAATCAGCGCGGTGCTCCCCGGACTCGTAGAGGTGTATTTCGTCCGGCTTGATTTTCACCTTCAGCAACGAGGCAGGCTCAGCGGAAATCCCCGCCCGGTTGACATGGACCCAGCCGGCGTTGCCTTCGAATTGGCAGCCCTGTTTATTCGGGTTGTCGCTATCTGTAAAAGTCATGCGCAGACCGCCGGCGTAGTTGAACTCAGCCTGCCAATCGTTAATATTGTCAGTCAGGCCGTCGTTGCGATAGCTCGCCTTGCACTCGAGCTCGAACGGTTCGCCGGTGACCGCCGGGCAACCCCAATTGGCAATGTCGAGATGATGAACGCCCCAGTTGACGATAAAGCCGGCGCAGTAATCCCAAATCAGGTACCAGTCCGGCCAGGCGTGCCGGCCGGCGTTATAAGGTTTCATCGGAGCCGGACCAATATACATATTGTAATCGAGCCCTGCGGGAATCGGTTCGGCGGTGGGAGGTTTGTGATATGTCCGCTTGTACTTAGGTCCGGGCGCGGCGACCTCGACCGTGTGTATGTCGCCAAGATACCCGTTCCTCGCAAGCTCACATGCGAACCGGAATTTGCGATCTGACCGCTGCTGCGTACCGGTCTGGAACACCCGGCCATACCTTCGTACCGCGTCGCGGATGGCCTGGCCCTCGCGCACCGCCACACCCAACGGTTTTTCGCAATAAATATCTTTGCCCGCGCGTGCGGCCGCGACGGCAATCAACGCGTGCCAATGGTCCTGGGGGGCAATCATCACCGCGTCGATATCCGTGCGGGCGAGCATGTCGCGGAAGTCATTATAGCCGGCACATCCCTTGTCGCCGTAGTGCCGGTCAACAATGTCCTTAGCTTCTTGGCGCCGACTTTCAACAACATCGCAAACGGCAACAACCTGCACTTCAGATTCGCCCATGAAACCCCGCATGTTACCTGTGCCCTGGCCACCCATACCGATGCAGCCCATCACAATCCGATTACTCGCCGCGACATTGCCGGCTGCGCCCAGCGCCGATGACGGAACAATGTACGGAGGGACCCCGCTTCGCGGGAACCCAAAGCCTATTGCCCCAACAGCGGTGCCGGCTACCTTTAGGAACTGACGGCGGCTAATATTATTTTTGCCAGCCATAAGCAGCTTTCCTCAAAGCTCAAGGCTCGCCTGCCGGCGGCCAAGGTTCGCAAACATAAACTCTAATACTGCGTCTTGAGTCCGCCGTAAGGCGTCCTGTGGACTTGAGAGGGACCCCGCTTTGCGGGAACCCAGAGGCCTATTCCCTCTCAAATGCCGCGTCGAAGGCGACCTGTGACGGCTTGAAATTTGCCTTCTTGATGTACTCGCAAGCCTCCTTGGCGCCGTGCTCGCGGTCCATTCGCGTGTCTTCCCACTCAACCGACAGCGGTCCCTGGTAGCCGATATCGTTGAGGGCGACGATGATTTCCTCGAAGTTGATATCGCCGTGGCCGATGGAGCGGAAGTCCCAGTAGCGGCGAGGGTCGGCGAAATCAGTGTGACCACCGAAAACACCCACCGTACCGTCGCCATGACCCCACCAGACGTCCTTCATGTGGGTATGGAAAATGCGATCAGAAAAGGTCCGGATAAACTTGACGTAATCGACCCCCTGGTAACCGAGATGGCTGGGGTCGTAGTTGAAGCCAAAAGACCCGTGGCCTCTGAGGGCTTTAATGGCACGCTGAGCCGAGGCAATGTCAAAGGCGATCTCCGTCGGGTGAACTTCCAGAGCGAACTTCACACCTTCGGCCTTGAAGGCGTTGAGGATGCGTCGCCAGCGCCTTGCGAAGTCCTTGTAACCTGCCTCTATCGCCTCCGGTGAGGCCGGCGGAAACGAGTAAAGCAAGTGCCATATCGAACTGCCCGTAAATCCATTGACGACCTTTACGCCGAGTTTCTTCGCGGCCTTGGCGGCATCGATTACCTTGTCGGCCGCACGCTTGCGAACGCCCTCCGGGTCGCCGTCGCCCCAGACATCGGCAGGCAGGATTGCCTTATGACGCTCGTCGATATTGTCGCAGACAGCCTGCCCAACCAGGTGCGTCGAGATCGCGTACACTTTAAGGCCGTGCTCTTTCAGAAGGTCACGCTTGGCCTTGCAGTAGCTGCGGTCGCTCAGGGCCTTGTCCACGTCGAAGTGGTCGCCCCAGCAGGCCAGCTCCAGCCCGTCGTATCCCCAGCTTGCCGCCTTTTGAGCCAATTTTTTCAGTGGCAAATCCGCCCACTGTCCAGTAAAAAGTGTTACAGGTCTACCCATTTGTCATTCTCCTTAGCAAAATATTCAGAAGTTTTCCGTAAAATGCGTCACTCGGTAAGAAACAACCACACGAGCATTATAGCCCGCAGGAACCGATACGCAATTCAAATTCCCTGCGAAAACATTATCACCTCTGTTTTGAATCCATCAACCGATTCACGATTTTCAACGTCGGTCGGAAATGGTTTCACCGTCCAACCATTTTACTGCTTGAGCACTTCGACCTTTGGACCCTGGGCAAATGCCGAGTATCTATTTGCCAGCTTCCGCCGCCGGCGCATTTTACCCGCCCAACCCACGGCGGGTTTACCTTCACCTATCCAAATGCGATAACGCAGCGTCAGAGTTTCGCCGGCGCCTATTTTCTGCTTGAAGAATGCGCCGAACCGTCCATAGTCGCGATAGGCCGAATAGAAAGTAGACTTCGGATTGCCGGGATGATTCATATGCTGAACACAGTAACGCCGGCCGTTCAATCCGTATGACATCGCCGCCCAAGGCAAATCCTTATCCTTGTGAGCATCGATGCCGTCTTTATGAAACAGGTAAGCTGCCTTGACCTCTTCATCGCCGGCGGCAACGTCATTATGCGCTCGATACTGAAAGCCGCCGTGCTCCGGATCGCCATTGAGAAAAACCTCGCCTCTGACAGCTTTCAATTCGGTTTGAAAATCCAGCAGCAGGATAGTAGGGTCGCTCTGGCGAAATACAGTCGTTTGGCGCCGCTCGACTATAATTGGCTTGCTGTCTTTGTCACTCCAGTGAATCAACGCCCTCGATCTTGCCAGGACCGGACCAGTGGTCCGCTCCAAAAATTTCCCATGCCGCTGGACCACGCCACCTCCCATGCCCCAGAAACCATACGTATTGCCGGCAAATTCCAGTTTAGTCCAGCCGATGAATATGCCGCGATGGTGCGGATAGCGTATCTTGTCTTTCGGATACGGACCGATGCCGTCCGGACCATTGGTCAGCAGGTTCTTCCCTTCAGAATCAAAGACGTGGAGAAAGGGTTTGCAGGTCTCAAAGATTCGCTGTGGATTTGAAGTATCGCAGGCATACATATAGCATGTAATCTTGCGGCCGCTGAAAAGCAAATCCAGATATTCTCCATTTTTGCCCTTCCACGAAAAAACCTCCTCGCTGGTTTTTCGCCCGTGCTTGATAGTGGCAATCCAGGTGCTCGCCCTGTTTGCCTTTACCCGAGGCAGTATCCACCACAATTCTGTTTCTCCTCGGCTTGTCACCACGAGCTGGCCCGGCACCGCCTTTGCCTTCGTCGCGTCCCGCCGGAAGGCGTCCTGCGGACTGAGCTCGATGCTGATTTGCTCAACAGGCAGATTAGCCAACCCTTCGGGCAAGTCCTCGATAACCGCGTGAACCGGCACATCGAAAGAATCAGCCTTCGGTGCGGAAAGCTTAAGACGAATCTGCTCAGCCCCACCGGTCACACTCAAACCACAAATTACAGCAATAACAAATATGGCAGTGACAAGCTTCGTTTCGCCTTTCACCGAATTGCCCTACCTTTCTCTATGCGATACTCAGGACGCATCCATTAGCCTTATAGAGGAACTACCCAGATATTGCGAAAGCAGACTTCGTTGCCGTGGTTCTGCAGTAGAATAGGTCCGGGTTCGGGGCCTTCGGGGCGCCCCGCACCGGTTTTGTTCTGCAGTTCGACATCGTCGTGTATCAAAATGCCGTTGTGCCATATGGTGATGCGGGCGTTTTCTTTCTTTTTGGCATCTTGGCCGCTTCGGTCAAAACGAGCTGCACGGAAAATAATATCGTAACTCTGCCATCTGCCCGGCATTCTGCAGGCGTTTTTGTCCGGCGCCTTGAACTTATAAATTGACCCGCCTCCGTTGTACTCAGGCTCTCGGCCATAGGAATCGAGGATTTGGACCTCGTAGCGGCGCTGTATATAAATCCCGCTGTTTCCCCGACCCTGTCCCTTGACGTTCGGCGGCATTTGCGGCGTCTTGAATTCAACGTGCAACTTGAAATCCCGAAAGTTGCGCTTCGTCACAATGTTGCCCTTTTTGGGCACTATCTTCATCGCACCGTCGATAATCTTCCACTCAATGGGCTTATCAGTTCCGTATGTCCAGTGCGAAAAGTCCGTGCCGTCAAACAGCACAACGGCATTATCTTTAGCTATCCTTCGCAGGGCGACTTTCGGCGGCTCGGCATAATCGCGCCAGATGCGCTGCGTATCCGCGACATCGATTTTGCCTTCGTGCACATACAGGCGATAACGAAAGACGTGGTCCTCGCCCGGCTTCATTACCCAGTCGCCCAACTGTGAAGGGGCCCAATTGAAAAACGGTATCGACGGGTGGATTCGCATCGTTTCCGGGTGGCGGAAATTCTTCGGATGGCTTAGAAATGTCACGCCCGCCCAGTCATTACCACATGGACCAGCCATATCACACCACCGGGCACGCGTGGCGTGGCCATCTTTGCGGGTTTTGCCCTCACTGGTCAGGAAACTAACATTCTCGCCCTCCCATTCGGCTGCGCCTCTAAACCCAAATCCGCCGTAGCGATACTCAGTCTGGTGCAGTGGACTATCGGCGACACACCGCTGTGTGGAGACAAAGTCCAATAGCCAGTAGCCCTTATCGGGGCCACCGATGTTATATATGCGAACGTCCCACGTTTCCTCGAGCACAACTTTTTCGCCCTCGTCAGTCTTCAGTACAACGTGCTCATGCTCAGCCTGAAAACCACCGTAAACCGGGCCGCTTGTCGCCGAAACAAATCTCTTGAAACGAACCGTCCCCTGTCCCGCCTTCAGATTCCAGAAATCGACCTCTTTGCCCTCAAATTTAGTCTTCGTCCAGGGCATCCAGATTCCCAGATGATGGTAGTGGTCCGATGGGTGAATATTCGTCAGGACCGACCCCGTCGGCGACCACAACGGATGAATAAATCCGCTGCGGTTATATAGTTCGCTTTGCCCCTTAGGTGGCGGCATGATAGCATGATTGTATCTTAGAACCTTGAGGCCGCCTTTGCGTATCCGCAAAACCTTATCGTTCTTTGTTACATTAACGCCGGTCACCGGTGCCGCCGAGGCCCTGACAAGCTCATAAACGCGTTTGCCACCAGCCGGTGTGGTTCCGGAAAGTATCCACCAAAGTCGCGGTGGGCTTCCGGGCTCAAGCTGCATGGGAACCACAATACGGCCCGAACCGGTTATCTCCTGTAGCTGCATTTCAGCATCCGGCAAGCCCAGCGGTACCGCGTCCAGCGAAAGTGATACGGGGGTATCGATTCGGGTATGCCGGCCCGCTTCTACGGTGATTTTTGCCAGCGGCCCGGCGTAAGTAATCGATTGGGGCGCCAAGACACAGGAGAATAAAACGACGACAATAATCGGGCTTATCAGTACTGATATACGGCTTCGCATTGTTGCCCTCCTTTCGGCTCAGGATTTTTAGGTTACCAATTTCTTAAAATAAAGACATTGATTCTAATAGTTATACGCAGCTTAATCAAGGATTATCTCGCAAATTTTCATATAGCTCCGTATTCGTTCACAACTTTTAGCCTTGATTTACGAGTAAAAGCAAAGTATTCTTGGTTTTGTTGATTTTGTTCGTATTTGTCTGTTGGCTTTTCATTTTGGTTTCTCAAAAGGCGAAATAGAAAGGATTAAGAATGGCAAAGGCAATAGTTGTATATTATTCAAGGAGCGGCAATACAAAAAAGATGGCAGAGATAATAGCCAAGGCAATGAACGAGTCCGATTTGCCGACCGAATGCAAATCCGTTGATAAAGTAAAGCCGGAGGACCTGCTGGGCTTTGATGCGATAGTTGTCGGCTCGCCGACCTACTATGGCCATATGGCCAGCCCGCTAAAACAGCTGTTCGATGAGCTTGTAAGCAGCCATGGCCAGCTCGACGGCAAAGTAGGAGCGGCATTTACCAGCGCGGCAAACATCGGCGGAGGTAATGAAACCACGATTATGGGCATAATAGAAGCGATGCTCATCAGCGGTATGGTGGTCCAGGGCGACCCAGAGGGCGACCACTATGGGCCGGTTTCCATCGGAAAGCCCGACCAGCGAGTCGAGCAACAGTGCGCACGCCGGGGCCAGAGAATCGCAGAACTGACCCGAAAACTAACGGTCTAACAGGCCAAATTCTCCGCGGAGTTTATCCTTGAGCACAGCGAAGGGCTCAGAATAACGGCAAAAGCCGGTCAGATTGAGAAAAAATAAATATTGTTTTTTTTTTGCAAAAAAGACATTTTTCTTTGACAAAACAACCCTGCACCATTAAGTTTTTAGCGTTTTTAATCCATTTTTGGCAGTTTAAACCCACAAAGTGGAGGAATACTTAATGCAAGAGTACGAAGATCTTAAAGTTATGGTCGCTGAAACTGAAGCTGACATCAGCAAAGCGGAAGGTGGAAATAAGGCAGCAGGAACGCGAGTTCGCAAACAAATGCAGAAAGTCAAGCAGGCTGCTCAGCTTGTTCGCAACCGCATTCTGGAAATCAGATCGGCCCAATAAACCATCACAGGTATTCGTAAACGCTTGTTTAGTTGCATCTCGCGCGTAACAGCTCGAGTGTGACGCGCCATGCGTATTGAAGTATTGTGTACTAAGAGTTCTGACACAATATACAATACGAGAGCGCGGACTGTTTCCTCATCGAGGTCAATAATGCCGCCTCCATTTTTGTTTGATTTATCGCAAATAGACCTTAAAGCAAAGCCTCTCTTCGGCAAAGAAGCTATCGGCAAAGTAAATCCCCAACGATTTGAGATGCAGCAGCTCGACGGTATCCTCTGGTATGATAAGGAGAAATTTCTAATCCTGGGCTATAAGGATGTAGCAGAGGACGAATTCTGGGCTCGTGGACACATTCCGGGCCGGCCGTTAATGCCCGCGGTAATAATGATCGAGGCGGCAGCTCAGATGTCGAGCTTTTTTACAAAGCAGATTTACGAAGTGAAGGGATTTATCGGCTTTGCCGGCGTAGATTCAGCGAAGTTCCGCTCTATCGTCGAGCCGGGACAAAGATTATATCTGCTTGGCCATATTGTCAAATTCAAGCGCCGCAAACGCACTACCCATGTCCAAACCAGTGTGCAAGGAGTCGTTGACGGTGCTATGGTATTCGAAGCGGTCCTATCCGGTATGCAAGTTTAAGCGATTAGACAGTCGGACGGTTCAGGATTTGGGACCCCGCAAGGTGGGAACCCTCAGCGTTTGACAAATAGCCCCAAGGGGATTCGAACCCCTTAACGAAAATCAGCAAACCACTGATAATAAAACACTTACGGAAAATCAAAATCCTGTCTTGTCCACTGGCTTGGACAAAATCCTGCAAAAATACCCCGAATTGGCACAGCTGGTAGAGGTATGGCCGAAACTGCCGGAGCATATAAAAGCGGCAATTAAGACTTTAGTGGAAGCTCATAAAGGAAAAGAATGGAGAAAAGAAGGGTAGAGAAAATGTTCAAAAATACTGCAGAATCCTTAATGATTTCGGCAAACAGGAAATAAGCTTAAATACTTTGGGAATGAGCTATGAGAAATAAAAACATTTAATGATTTACTGTCTTGGGTCGATCTTTGTGCTATACGCAGTAGGTGAATTATTCAGTTAAACGCAAATGATTCGGAAAAGTGTCTACCAGAAGGATATTGTAATGGCAATGAGTAGAAACCGTGAGCGAACGAATAGCCGAGCTGTGATTTACAGTCGGCTCTCCCCTCGTATCAGACCGGATGGGAGCGAGAGTTGCGAGAAGCAGATAGAGATATGTCAGAGATACTGCGATTTTCGTAAGCTTGAAGTGATTGGTGTCTTTTACGACAAGAATGAGTCAGGAGCGAAAGCTGCTAATCGGCCGGGTTTGCAGTTAGCACTGCACAAGACCATTAAAAATCAAGCCATACTTGTTGTTCACTCTCTGAGCAGACTGGCATGGAATACCAAAGAAACCATCAAAATAATCGAACGGCTGGAACATGCTAAGGCCGACCTGTGTAGCTTTTCCGAGAAAATAGACACGACAAAAGACTACAGCCGGTATTTTTACAAGACGGTAGCACTTTTCGTAAAATTGGAGCGTGAACTCGTATCAGAGAGAACTTCGGACGCGATGCTTAGGCACCAACGAGCGGGTAAACGTATGAGCTTTCTGCCACCATACGGCATGATGAAGGATTCTGAGGGTCCGACGAAGCTGATAATTAACGTTGATGAGCAGAGAGCTATTAAGCGTATGATTGAGCTGCGCAAGGCTGGTCTCTCTTTTCGAGCCATTGCCAGGCAATTGACAGAAGAGGGCATTAAGCCGAGAAAAGTGCGGAGGATATTTAAAGGCAGGTATGTTTTAGTTTATGGCAAATGGCGAAATGATCTTATTGCAAGGATTATCCGCCGCAAAGAAGACCCTGTTGGCAGAAAGCCAGTCTGATGTATTGCTACTACACGCTGTTGATTTGGACGGCATTCATAGTCAAAAGCCCATATACACAGATATGCAAAATCGTTCGGTGTCGAAGTAGTCATATGGCCTAGCGTCTTTTACTGCTTGCAGACTGGTCAGGGGTAAATGTTGGACACGGATTACAGCATCTAAAAAGGATAAATGTAATCCTAAAACCAGTGCACAAAAAAGGCTTGAAAAAGTATCTCAAGCGACAGAGAGATAGGTCCCTATAAAAATATAGGTCTTACGATTCTATATATAGCAAAAGTGAAACCAGCTTGATCCTGACAAATTCTCATATGACCGATGAAGCAGTGTATGTCCTTTACTTCAGCCATAAACCGCTTACGTTAAATTGGCACAAGCAAGCACCGCATCCTTCCCATTTGCCAATTGATACAGATGGCTTTCGTAAGCGTGTAAAGGGACTATTACTACGAGGAACATCTGGTGAAAGCCATGCGGCAGGGACGGAAATTAAGGCCAATCTTTCTTTGAGGGGATGGACACCCCCCAAGGACAGATCGTCGATTCTACGAGCGTAAAACACCTCTGGGGGCTGTTCTGTGAGATTCTGTAGCGCATGTGCTTACTGACCGGAGTTTCTGTCCCAGACAGTCCCTTCCCATTGGTGAACCTGTGTCTAAGGAAGTTTCAGCACAAGCCATGGAGGCTGCCACGCTTCTTTTAGAACTGGCTCGAGAGGTTTTAAGGAAAGCAACAGGACGTCCGAAGCCTCGCAGAACTGTGTTTACAACTCTACAACTCTACCAAAGGCCACCTGCACAGACCGCACGCGAACTTTAGAAGGAATTCCTGCGTTTCTACTGGGTCAGCGGATTGAGGTAATGTACTGAACACAACGAAAGCTGTTAAATACCAGAAAATACAACGGTAAAAGCGTAAATCAAAAGTGTAGCAAGCAAAATTTCTCGTGCTCCAACTCAACTTAGAAATGGTACTCGCCGAAGGATTTCTGTATATATCAAGACATGTGAAGACCTCCTGCAAAAATTGCGGGCGAGCTTCAGAATGATTTCCGTGCTTATATTACGTTTATGAAACTTTGGAAAGGAACCGAACACAACTGGCTCCGTTGAAAAACGGAAAATACAATTGCAAAAGTGTAAATCGATAGTGTAGTCCTGTGCCAAGCCGCCAGCTGAGAGGTTTTAATGTCCCCTGTAGGTGTTGGCTTTCCTTCAATCTGGGACCACGTAAACATGGATTTAATCTACAATCTGCTTCTTCTCCCTATCATCACCGTCCCCAAGCCGAGTGACAGACTCTGCATCTGTTGAAAATTTCGGGACGAAGTTTAGATTTGATGTTCTTTTGAATACCTCCAAAGAGCCTTTTCTACTGTTCTTATAGGCAAATCCAGCTTTGTCGAAATCTCATTCACCCTATCACAATACCTCCGCCAGAAAACATAGTTGTAACTTGATGGGCTTTTCCAACCCAACGACCATATAACTCTGAAATCCATTATCGGGATTTTGTTGGGAAAGGCAAAATGTAAAATCGCAGAAGCCACTGGCCAAGAAACTCCTTTTAGTGTTAACAACGATTTCATTCTTGCCTTGTGGCTCTTTGTGGAAAAGCAAAATCGAGTGATTTCTTTCACTGTCAAATTATCATTTTCTTCGTTTCTATAATGTTTTGAAGGCCTCTTTGATTTCCAAAGCCCAATTCGCACAAACTGGTCTCGTGTTAAATATCTTTGGTTTCGCAGTAGTTCTTTCATTTCTCTTTCAACGGTTTCACCAGCTTTTGAGTATTGCTCATCATATTTCTTTGCATATTCAAGAATAGTCTTTTTGTCCAATTTCATCATATATATTAATTACTCTCCCACAAATTTTCCTTTTCTCTATTTTATTGGCCAGCCGCCGTGGGCGTCGATTGTTTCGTCCGGTTCCTCCATTAACTGGATGGATTCATCCATCCTTTTTTTAGACTTTCACGTCTG